>NZ_CP135922.1:6900000-7078281 GCF_032399705.1 Paenibacillus sp. BIC5C1 | reverse complement strand
AGACTGTCACTCCTTTTACATGTTCCAAGTGTGGCTTAAGCCATGATGCAGTGTCGAAATACGAGATATATTGTTGAATTTATCCCCAAACCCCCGCAGGTCGAAAACAAAAAAAGAATGAACAACGGAAAATTGTTCACAACTTTATCCACAGGCTGTTGATAATATTATGGGTCAGATCACATATTCACATCCAAAAGTAATACAATCATAGCAAAAGAAGCCCGGCATTTCAATGTATCGCGTGATTTTATCCACAAATTCAATAACTTGTGTATAATTTTTAATCACAACACAATATATTGTTTATAAATTGTTTAACTTTCGACAAGATGACCCAAAAACCCAAATTATTTTATACACAGGTTATTCGTCAAATGATGCTGAATTGTGTGTAAAAGTATTCTCTGTTTGTGAATAACCTCTCTGTGGATAACCGTAAAGTGAAAATGGACGTTTTGGGGATTTACAGGGGAGTGACTCTTCATGCCTGTTTTCCTTTTTTCGAAGAGAGGAATTGAGGAAACGACAAAATCAAAGGCAGAGGAGATCAAGAAGAGGGCCTGTTGGTACCAAGGAACGTTTACTGATTTGTATGAATTGAACGTAGGATTTATTCCTAAAAGAGGTAGGATGGATAAGCGTGCAAACTTTGGAGATGGATGTGTTCCCATTACAGTAGTTTTGCGAATGCCAAAAAGAGGTTGTTCCTGAAGACCGGAATGGTGGTCTAAGATAACAACCTCTTTTTGGTGGTTATAAAAGCATAATTTACTCGATATGAGCGGAAAATTTACGTTGGAATTCCGCGATATCTTCATATTCTTCTTCCAATTTTCGCGAGATGCGAATAAAGATGGGGAGAAGTTCCTGGTAGATCGATGCATGTTCTTTGATAGGGGTATGCTTGTGCGTAGTACCAACCATCGATGAAACAGCATGAAGCGACTTAATTCGCCCTGTAGCATAAAGACCGAGCACGACGGCCCCCAGACAGGAACTTTCAAAGCTCTCGGGCACAATGACTTCCTGGTTGAATATATCGGACATCATCTGACGCCAGAGTGGAGAACGAGCGAAACCACCCGTCGCCTGAATGGAGGTAGGTTGTCCGATTTGTTCTTCCATTGCCAACAGCACCGTATACAGGTTGAAAATAACCCCTTCCAACACGGAACGGATCATATGCTCTTTCTGGTGATGAAGGGTCAAACCAAAGAAGGAACCTCGGGCGTCCGGATTCCATAAAGGCGCGCGTTCCCCTGAAAGGTACGGATGGAATAGAAGTCCTTCCGAACCGGGGCTGACGCGTTCCGCAATCTTGGTGAGTACATCATAGGAATTGATGCCGAGCCGTTTAGCTGTTTCCACTTCAGACGCAGCGAATTCATCCCGTACCCAGCGGAACAGCATGCCACCGTTATTCACAGGTCCGCCGATAACCCAAAGATTCTCGGTGAGGGCATAACAGAACGTTCTACCTTTTGGATCGGTAACAGGACGGTCAACGACGGTGCGAATCGCGCCGCTGGTGCCGATCGTTGCTGCAACAACGCCAGGCTCAATGGCGTTTACTCCCAGATTGGACAATACCCCGTCACTTGCACCGATGACGAAGGGCGTAGAGGGGGAGAGAGCCATTTTTTCAGCCCATCTGTGATCCATTCCCTCTATAATATGTGTGGTCGGGACGAGCTGCGATAGATGGTCAGGTGTAATGCCTGCAACCTCAAGTGCTTCTGCATCCCAATCCAGTTGTTCCAGATTGAGCAGACCGGTACAGGAAGCGATGGAATGATCCACGACATATTGACCGAACAGACGGAAGAGTAAATATTCTTTAATAGAGATAAATTTGGCGGTACGTTGAAACAGTTCAGGTTCGTCATGGCGCAGCCACATTAATTTGGTCAGCGGCGACATGGGATGGATCGGTGTACCTGTTCGCAAATAGATAGAATGCCCGATTCCGTTCTCCTGCAGTTTGGCGGCCCAGGCAGCGCTCCGGTTGTCAGCCCAAGTGATGCAGCGAGTGAGGGGCGTACCATCTTGTCCCATGGCAATAACACTGTGCATGGCAGAGCTGCAGGACACGAACATTATTTTTTCCGCAGCTACGCCGCTTTGATCCATCACGCCGCGTACGGAGCGAAGGGCGGCCTGCACGATTTGTTCTGGATCCTGCTCAGCGACATCGGGAGCTGGGGTGTATAAAGGATATTCCTGAGTCGACGTGCTTACAACTTCACCCTGTTCCGTAAAGAGTACGGATTTGGTACTGGTTGTACCGATATCCATCCCGATCATATAGTTGTTCACTTTACACAAACCTTCTTTCTTTTGAACCCATAAAAGTAAAACTCCAATGGTGTGAATTTATTTTCTTCTTCTATATAGGTATTCAATTTATACGACTGTACTCAGCAGCAAAATAAAGATCAGTCCAACAACAGATAATAGTGTTTCCATAACGGTCCACGTCTTCAGCGTCTGCGAGACACTCATATTGAAGAATTCTTTGATCATCCAGAAGCCTGCGTCGTTTACGTGAGAAAGAACAAGTGATCCGGCACCAGTAGCGAGTACAACCAGCTCAATATTGGCCCCTGGCGTTAGTGCAAGAACCGGAGCTACAATACCAGCTGCTGTCGTCATGGCCACAGTTGCTGAACCGGTAGCAACCCGAATGAGTGCAGCTACAAGCCAGGCGAACAGGATTACGTTAATATTGGCATGTGTGGCGACCTCAGCAATGGCATTACCTACACCACTATTGATCAAGACCTGTTTGAACGCACCGCCACCGCCAATAATGAGAATGATGGTCGCCGTAGGCGCCAGGCATTCACTGGTAAAGCGGGAGATGTCATGTTTGTTGAAATCGCGTGAGAATCCGAGTGAAAAGAGGGCGAACACGACGGAGATCAGCAGGGCTATAATTTCATGGCCGATAAATTCACAGAAAACGGTAAATCCGCTTGTAGCGTCTGGGTCTACGATATTGGCGATGGAGCCAATAAGCATCAAAATGACTGGCAGCAAGATGGTAAACAGGGTTATGCCAAAACCGGGCAAGTTGTTACTTTTTTTCGTAGCGAATTGTTCAGCCAGTTCTGCAGGCGGTTCGGTATGTATTCTTTTACCGATAAATTTACCAAACAGAGGTCCAGCGATAATAGCAGTCGGGATACCTACAATAAGGGAGTACAAGATCGTTTTACCCAAATCGGCGCTGAACGCTTCGATGGCAATCATGGGAGCCGGGTGAGGTGGAACGAGACCATGTACAGTAGAGAGACCTGCCAAAATCGGAATACCGATCTGCAGCAGCGACATATTGGTTTTACGTGCAACGGTGAAAATGATCGGAATCAGCAGAATGACGCCGACTTCGAAGAATACAGGAATACCGACGATAAAACCAACAATCATCATCGCCCAGTGCACACGTTTTACACCAAAACGATCCACCAGTGTGGTAGCAATACGCTCGGCTCCGCCGGATTCAGCCATCATCTTACCAAGCATGGTCCCCAGACCGATAACGATGGCGATCGTTCCAAGTGTTCCACCAAGTCCTCCCGTAATGGAGGAAATGACATCCGCAGGCTTCATACCTGTAAGCAAACCAAGCATTAGTGCGGACAACAAAAGGGTAATGAAAGGATTCCATTTATATTTGGAGATCAACACGATCAGGAAAACAATCGCGATTAATGTCCAGACCAATAACGTTGCATTATGGGATAGCCCAAAAAGAGTGCTCATGAGGTATGCTCCTTTTTTTCTGATATATAACGCTTACAACAGTCCATGATCAGGCGGAAGAAAGAGACTTTACAATTCATGCAGCGCGGGCGGCTAACAATCCATTGAAATCCTCTTTAATATGCCCCAAAAAATTGAAACAAATCGCATTTTGTATACTTGTCGACAAGTTGATGCGCAATCAATCACAATGGATATGATTGCAAACCCCTTCACAGATATGCCATGAAGTGGACGTAATTTCATCATTATGGCATTAGGATTCAAAACTTTCGTGCAGCGTCTTGCCTGAATCCTGAAAATACGTGCGAACTCCAGCTTGAATGCGTGTTTTATCACCCGATTCAAGAGCCTCGATCAGCAAACGATGTTTGCCGATTACAGCGCTTACTTTCTGCTCGCCTTGAACAAAGACCCTACGGGTGGTGAGCAGCATAACCGTCATGACAACATAACGAATGCTTCTCCATAGATGTAAAATACGGGAATGCTGGGCAGCTTCAATAATAGTCTCGTGAAAAACGAGATCCTGATATGCGAATTCAACCGCATCTTGATGGCGTCCAGCCAAGTCCATCTTGTCTATCACATTACGTAGCTGGATAATCAATTGATCTGGCACATCCCCCGCAAGCCGCTGCTGCACAAAACTTTCAATCAGGAAACGTACATCGTACAATTCCTCGACATCTTTAATTTTCAATCCAATAACAACGACACCCATACGCTCCAGCCGAATGAGCCCTTCATTCGACAATGTTTTTAACGCGTCACGTACAGGTGAGCGACTGCTGTCAAAATCTGCGGCAATCCGATTTTCTGACAAAATTTCGCCAGGACGAAGGGCTCCGCTAATGATCCGTAGTCTTAATTCGCAGGCAATGGCTTCCCCGCGGGAAGCCCCCTGAAGCCAGGATGAAGGAAACAGCATAATGGCTAACGCTCCTATTATAAGTAATCAGTTCAATACTGATCATAGCACAACTATTTTGCTGATTGAGCGTTTTACATCAATCCTTATGATGAGAATAAGTGGTTCTATGCTCTGAGCGCCTGCTGAATTTAGGAACGTCATACTGCTTCAAATGGATTTTTCAAAGAGCTGCTGGAATGATTGTCTTCCTTTAAATGAGTCAGGATCTATACTGTACTTCCAATAAGTATACTTGTATACAAGATGTGATTTTTTTATCCTACACCTTTCTCGAAAACTTGTAAACCATAAGAATAAAGCGGATACATTAAATTTAAAGTATGTCTATTCAAAAGCCATAATATATTGCTCAGGTAATGGATAGCTGCACCATTGAAGTTCTTCAGAAACGTATGAATATTAACCGAAAGCGGAGCCAATGAAACAGTATATCATCGATAAATAATCTTTATCCACATGTGAATAACTTGAAATGATATTGGGAGATAGAATTAAGGAGTTTGAGGGTGTGGATAACCGTAAAAGATGATTTTTTGGTGAATGAAACGGGTATGGGGATAACTTTTTGAGCTTCTGATTGATTCTTTAAGAAGGTTATAAACAGGAGAACGCATCCGTGGTCGTTTAGGTAGGGTGGAATAGGCATTAAAAGGAGAAAGGAGGCAGGAGGCTCCGCAGTTGACTTTTCCAGGTGTTCATGGTTAAATGTATAAAGGTGTTTTCTGTGAAGATGAAAGTGATTCATCACATAAGTATTTCCTTGTGAGGAGGTGCAATACATTGAGACCTACATTCAAACCGAACGTTAGCAAACGTAAAAAAGTTCATGGTTTCCGGAAAAGAATGAGCACGAGCAACGGACGTAAAGTTCTGGCTGCACGTCGCCTTAAAGGCCGTAAAGTCCTGAGTGCTTAAATGCATGTGAAGACCACCGAGGTGGTCTTTTTTTTCTTAAATAGGTCATTTCAGACTGGATGCTGGTAAAGGTCAGGTCTGAATTGGCTGCGCAAAAGCATAAGTACACATTTATGTTTAATGAATGAGATGTCCGTTTTTTCGAAAACGTTCCTTATATAAGGATGAATGTTTGTTCAGTTGAAATGACTGATCAACAATCATCCCAAATGAAGTTGCCGCCAAGACGGTTTATCGTTATTCAAGAAAGCCTATACTAAATCAGTAATGAGGCCTTCGTCAATAATGTTGGTGGAAAACAGCAAGGAGAAGCGCCGTGTATAAAAGACTGCGTTTACGAAACCGGGCGGACTTTAGCCGCGTATACCGGTATGGGAAATCGTTTGCCAATCATCAGTTTGTGGTGTATGGCTGTCGTCGTAAAGATACAGAACAATTCCGAGTAGGTGTGTCCTGCAGCAAGAAAATCGGAAACGCTGTCGTACGCAACCGGATGAGACGCATGATTAAGGAAATTGTACGTCATCACGAGCAAGAGATTGTCACGCAGATGGATCTGATCTTTATTGTCAGAAAAGGTGCATTGGACATGTCCTATAAGGATATGGAAAAAAGCCTGCTGCATGCGATGCGCAAAGGCTCTCTTTTGAAGTCGGGCAAGCGGTAAGCTTCGGTTTATTTGTCCTCCTAATTATGGTATGATTTACGGTGGAATGGAATGGTTAAGAGAGGGGTTATGAAGTGTCGCGATTGAAGACATCAAAGGGGAAGTGGATTCTCCTTATTGCAGTCATTGCAATGGTCACTGTACTAGCCGGGTGTACTCCGCAAGGTTCGGGGGTTACTACGGAAGATCTGAAGAATAGTGATTCTTTTTGGCAAGCCAATGTTATTTATTGGTTCTCACTGGCGCTCGATACATTTGCCAACTGGTTTAACGGTGAATATGGACTGGCCGTCCTTGTCATGGTGTTAATTGTACGGACGTTAATCTTGCCGCTGACAATGAAGCAGGTTCGCAGTTCCAAGGCGATGCAAGCTATTCAGCCGCAATTGAAAGAAATTCAAGCCAAGTATAAAGATACACCTGAGAAAGTTCAGCAAGAAACAATGAAGTTGTTTCAGGAGAACAAAGTTAATCCGATGGCCGGTTGTCTGCCGCTTATCATTCAGATGCCGATTTACATCGCACTTTATAACTCAATTTACGGAAACTCCAGTCTGAGAACACATGATTTCTTGTGGCTACAACTCGGATCACCCGATCACCTGTTTATTTTGCCAGTGCTGGCAGCCATCACTACATTCGTTCAAACGTGGATGATGATGCGCATGAACCCTGCACAACAGGTTGGACCGATGCAATTCATGCTGTGGGTGTACCCGATATTGATCTTCGTTATGTCGTATCAGTTCCCAGCTGCGTTGCCACTGTACTGGTTCTACAGTAACATCTACACGATCGTGCAAAACTATTTCCTTTACCGGAATAATGATAAAGTCGTGGCTGAGGTCAACGTGAAGCAGACCAGCTCTTCCAAAAATGGAAATGGAGCTAAACGCAAAAACGGTGGCAAGGCAACTGTCTCTGGAAAAGGTTCGAAAGGGGCCAAAAAATCGAAATGACCAAAGTCATTGCGTCAGGAAAAACCGTTGAAGATGCTGTAAACCAAGGATTGGCTGAGCTTGGCGTGAGCCGGGACAAGGTCGAGATACAAGTGTTAGAGCAGCCGTCAAAAGGATTCCTGGGTTTGATCGGGGTTAAGGCCGCTAAAGTGGAAGTGAAACTTCTGCCGCTGCCCGAACCTGTTTTACAGCCGATCAAGCCGGCCGCACATATACCTCAGGTTGAAGCAACACTTGAGGGTGTGGCTGCTAAAAATCCCTATGAGGAAGCGGCTGCTTTCTTAAAAGAAGTGGCAGCAGGTATGGGACTGGATGTTGAAGTGCATATCAAAAAACAGCGTGATGGACATATCTTCAATATTGCCGGTGAAGACCTGGGCATGATTATTGGCAGACGTGGACAGACTCTGGATGCCCTTCAATATTTAACGAACATTGTAGCAAATCGTTATTCGGAAAGCTTCGTCCGCATCGTACTTGATGCAGAGAATTTCCGTCAACGTCGACGCAAGACGCTGGAGGATCTGGCTGAACGTTTGGCTGGACAGGCTATTCGCACTGGTAAGGAAGTTGTGCTGGAGCCAATGCCACCACTCGAACGCAAAGTCATTCATGCGAAATTGCAAAATCACTCGCAGATTAAGACATACAGCAAGGGCGAGGAGCCTAATCGGCGCGTGGTTATTACGACGAAATAACACGAAATTAAAGACGCAATGGCTTCCTGCCCGGTGCAGAAGCCATTGCTTTTTTCGTACAGAAGTACTTTTCCAAAACGGAAGAGCGACTACAAAAATGCTATATCAAGATATGAATGCCGGAAAGATGCGTTGTAGTGCAACCGACAACTGAACTATATATTGAAATTCATATAGCGTCCTGAGGGGCGCAATTTTAAAATAGAGCAAGGAGAGATAACGATGATTAGTGATACGATTACAGCGATATCAACAGCGGTCGGAGAAGCGGGTATTGCTGTAATCCGGGTGAGCGGCCCGGATGCGGTGTCGGAGACGGAGAAGATTTTTCGCAGCAAAACCCCACTAACACAGGCAGCATCCCATACGGTTCATTACGGTCATATTGTAGATCCGGGGACTGGCGAGAAGATTGAGGAAGTATTGGTTACGGTGATGCGTGCACCACGTTCCTTCACAACAGAGGATGTCGTGGAGATTAGCGCCCATGGCGGAGTGGTGTCGGTTAAGAGAGTAATGGATCTGTTGTTGCAGCTCGATATTCGCCTCGCCGAACCTGGGGAGTTCACTAAGCGTGCTTTTCTCAATGGACGGATTGATCTGTCCCAGGCGGAAGGGGTCATGGATCTCATTCGTTCCAAATCCGATCGGGCGTTCTCCGTTGCACTCAAGCAGGTGGAGGGCAAATTATCGTCCAAGCTGCGCGAGCTGAGATACACGCTGGTGGAGACGCTTGCTCACATCGAAGTCAATATCGATTATCCTGAGCATGATGTAGAGTCCCTAACATCTGAATTTATTAAAGAAAAATCCAGTCAGGTCATGACTGAAATTGATAAATTGCTGGTGACAGCAGAGCAAGGCAAGATATTGCGTGAAGGCATCACAACTGCAATCGTAGGTCGGCCAAATGTAGGGAAGTCATCATTGCTCAATACGTTGGCCCAGGACAACCGCGCAATTGTAACGGACATTCCAGGTACAACGCGTGACGTCATTGAGGAATTTGTTACAATTAACAATATACCGCTCAAACTGCTCGATACGGCAGGTATTCGGGAAACGATGGATGTCGTGGAGAAGATTGGGGTGGAGCGCTCTCGTTCTGCTGTGAATGAGGCTGATCTGTTATTGATGGTTATCAATGCTGCGGAGCCATTGCATGAGGACGAGATTGAATTATTGGAACAAATCCGCGGTAGACAATCAATTATTATTATGAATAAAATGGACTTAGCGCCGCAGGTGGACCGCGAAGTGCTGCTCCGTTATATCCCTGAGGAACGGCTTGTTCCGATGTCGGTGAAAGATGATCTGGGCGTGGACCGATTGGAAGATGCCATCTCGACGTTGTTCTTCAGTGGCAAGCTGGAGTCGGCTGACCTGACGTATGTCAGCAATGTGCGTCATATTGCTTTGCTCAAAAAAGCGAAGCAGTCGCTTATTGATGCCTATGAAGCGGCAGAGCAGCTGATTCCCATTGATATGATCCAGATCGATGTTCGTCTGGCATGGGAGCAGCTGGGTGAGATCGTGGGCGATACAGCACATGATGCGTTGATTGATCAAATTTTCTCTCAATTCTGCCTCGGAAAATAACACCTAATAAACATACCGGCGCTGAAAAGTAGTATGATAATAAAGTCCATCTGTGGGTGGTCAAAGAATCCGCGAATATGTCTGAAGTACCTATAGACTTGATGGCTTAATATAGATTGAAATGCATTCCACTGAGTGCGGAGTGTGTTTCGTCAATTTTACAAAAAATTGATCGTTTGCATGAATTTAGGCGTGCGGCGGCAAAAAGGAGGTAAACTGGAATGGCTTTTGATGGCGGAAGTTATGATGTAATTGTCGTTGGGGCAGGACATGCTGGTGTGGAATCGGCACTGGCTGCAGCCCGTATGGGTTCGAAAACACTGATGATTACAATCAATCTGGATATGGTTGCCTTCATGCCTTGTAACCCATCTATTGGGGGACCGGCAAAAGGACATGTGGTCCGTGAGATTGATGCACTTGGTGGAGAAATGGGACGCAACATCGATAAGACCTTTATTCAGATGCGAATGCTCAACACAGGTAAAGGGCCTGCTGTGCATGCACTTCGTGCTCAGGCTGATAAATTCTCTTACCAACATACGATGAAAGAAACGATGGAGAATGAACGCAACCTGACGATGCGTCAAGGCATGGTTGATCGGCTGATCGTTGAAGATGGACAGTGCGTAGGTGTGGTTACTCAGACGGGCACAGAGTACCGGGCTAAAGCCGTTGTTTTGACAACAGGTACGTATCTGCGCGGTAAAGTAATTATGGGTGAGTTAATGTACGAGAGTGGCCCGAATAATCAACAGCCCTCCCTTAAGTTATCCGAACATCTGCGTGAGCTTGGTTTCGACCTGGTTCGTTTTAAAACAGGTACACCACCGCGCGTGCATAAGGATACGATTGATTTTAGCAAAACGGAAATTCAGCCAGGTGATGACAAACCGAAGTTCTTTTCTTATGAAACGGAATCTTCCGATAATGAGCAACTGCCTTGCTGGTTGACGTATACGTCTGTGGAGACACACCAGATTATTAATGACAACCTCCACCGTGCACCGATGTTCTCAGGTGTTATTGAAGGAACGGGACCGCGTTATTGCCCATCGATTGAGGACAAAATTGTGCGTTTCAGCGACAAACCGAAGCATCAGATTTTCCTTGAGCCAGAAGGCAAAAACACATCGGAATACTATGTACAAGGTCTGTCTACAAGTCTGCCAGAGGATGTCCAATTGGCAGTGCTGCGTTCTATCCCGGGTATGGAAAAAGTAGAAATGATGCGTAATGGCTACGCTATTGAATATGATGCGATGGTGCCAACACAACTGTGGCCTTCACTTGAAACGAAACGCCTTCCAGGTCTGTTCACAGCAGGGCAGATTAATGGTACCTCCGGGTATGAAGAAGCGGCAGGACAAGGCGTAATGGCAGGCATCAATGCTGCACGTAAAGTACAGGGTAAAGAGCCTGTTGTACTTGATCGCTCCCAAGGGTACATTGGTGTACTGATCGATGATCTCGTAACCAAAGGTACGAATGAACCTTATCGTCTGCTGACTTCTCGTGCAGAATATCGTTTGTTGCTTCGTCATGATAATGCCGATATGCGTTTGACGGAAATTGGTCATGATATTGGTCTGATTCCTGATGAACGTTATGCTAAATTCCTGGACAAAAAGGCAAAAGTAGAACAGGAAGTGAATCGTCTGAAGGCAGCCAAAGTTCGCCCTGTCGAAGTGAATCCGAAGCTGGAAGAGATCGGTTCTACACCGATTCAGGATGGAAGCACACTTCTGACATTGATGCGCCGCCCAGAGATCGGGTATGACTGGATTGAGCAGATCTCACCTTCCGAGGTGGAACTGACCGCTGACATGAAAGAGCAAGTGGAAATTCAAATTAAATATGCGGGTTATATTGAGAAACAATTGATCCACGTGGAACGTTTGCAAAAAATGGAGAAAAAGAAAATTCCGGACACGATTATATATGACGAAATTCATGGCCTTGCTATGGAAGCAAAGCAGAAGCTCGCTACCATTCGTCCAATCTCGATAGGACAGGCGTCCCGTATTGCCGGGGTTACTCCTGCGGATATCTCCATTCTGCTGGTTTACCTGGAGCATTATAACCGTGTAACCGCAGCAAGGGGACAATAATGGACGATATTCAACAGCAGCTACAACGGCGCCTGAAGAAACATGGATTGGAGCTGGATGAACGCCAGTTGGAGCAATTCGAGTTATATTTTCAGGAGCTGGTAGCTTGGAATGAAAAGATGAATCTAACCGGGATTACTGAACGTGAACAAGTATATACAAAGCATTTCTATGATTCAGTATCGCTGGCGTTTTATACAGATATGTCGAAGGTAAACAAACTAGCAGACATTGGTTCAGGGGCTGGGTTCCCGGGCCTACCGCTTAAAATTTGTTTTCCGCATATCAAGCTGACGATCATTGATTCCTTAAATAAACGTATTGGCTTTCTGCAGCATCTTGTAGATACACTCGGCCTGACCGACGTAGAATTGATTCATGGTCGTGCGGAGGAACTTGGACGCAAAGAAGGATATCGAGACAGCTACGACCTTGTTACTGCGCGTGCAGTTGCTAAACTAGCGGTGCTTAACGAATTCTGTCTGCCCTTTGTTCGTAAAAGTGGATTATTCGCTGCAATGAAGGGTGGAGACCCGCGCGAAGAAATGAAGGAAGCTGAATTCAGTTTTAACCAGCTGAAAGGACGGGTGAAAGCAGTCCATCCGTTCCAGCTACCCGTTGAAGAGTCGGCGCGTCATATCATTCTGATTCAAAAATTTGATAAGACGCCATTTAAATATCCACGTAAACCAGGAACACCACTAAAAACACCTTTGGTATAGTTCTTGGTGTAACATCGTATATATTTAAAAAGGCAAGAAGATCAATCTTCGTTTATTTAATGAAAAACTTAGGATAAGAGCAAAGAGGATGTTTCACGTGAAACATCCTCTTTTTGTTTTGAATTTTATCTAGTATACATAGCATTTACATTCCAATTACATAGAGCAGAGAAAAAACGGAATCGATAATAAATTTATTAGCGTAGAAATTCATCTTGATGAAACATCATTTTTATTGTTAAAGCTATTCTTGAATGAAGGCCATTAACTTACCTATGGATAGAAAAAGAGCATCGGCAATAGTAGTAGATATAGAATTGAAAGACACGTAAGAAAGAGGTTATTCCGCCACTGAGGCAATCTTATGAAAATCCATTTATAAATGGTATTAAACGAGCACACAGCGTAGCTACTAGGAGCAGGTCCTGTCTGCAGAGATTCTCTATATCTTATTGTGTATAAGCAATCATATGGCTAATGTTCGTGAAGAAAAAGCAGGAAAATTAGAAGAGTTTAAAGAATAGGTAAACATAGGATTATGGAAGAAAAGATGATAGAATAGAAGTATCCGGTCCTGGATTACAGAGATCATAGATTATATGTATAGATAGATTTTTGAGCTTTATTGTATAGGTTTACAGATGGCGTCATGGAAGGCAAAACTTATTCGAAGAACGACAGCATTTGGAAGAGTCGCATATTGAATAAGAAGCACCTGCAACTTTGCGGGAGCTATTACGAAACTAGGTGGTAATATACGGAATGAAAGAACAATTTTCGAAGTTGTTTGGTTTGGCGGAGCGCAATAACGGAGATGAGATTAAACAAATTCCGGTCAATGAAATTGTGAGCAGCCCATATCAACCCCGTACTATTTTTGATGATGATAAAATTGATGAGTTGTTGCAGACGATCAAGACACATGGAGTTATACAACCGATTGTCGTCCGCGTACGAAATGGATCATATGAGATTATCGCCGGGGAACGTCGCTGGCGTGCAGTTCGAAAACTGGGCTTGGATCATATTCCGGCCATTGTGCGTGAATTCAACGACTCTCAGGCAGCGTCCATCGCATTGATCGAAAACCTGCAGCGTGAAGGACTCACTTCAATTGAAGAGGCTGTTGCTTATCAGAAATTGATTGACCTGCACCAACTTACACAGGAAAGTCTTGCGCAGCGATTAGGTAAAAGCCAGTCAACGATCGCCAACAAAATCCGGTTGTTACAGCTACCGGAAGGCATTAAGACAGCACTGATGGAACGTAAGATTTCGGAGCGTCATGCCAGAGCTTTGCTTTCATTGGATACGGAAGAGTTGCAAATGAAATTGCTCGGCGAAATTATTGATAAAGAGTTGAATGTAAAACAAACGGAAGCACGAGTTGCCTTTTACAAGGAATCCTCGAAGATCAAAAAATCCAAACGCATCTCCTTCACGAAGGACGTTAGACTTGCACTTAATACGATTCGTCAATCCATTGATATGGTATCGGGCTCTGGTCTAGACATCAAAACCAAGGAAGCGGACCATGAGGACCACTACGAGATCGTTATCCATATCCCGAAACGCAAATAATTGAAGCTTAAGGCGGCAATGGGCCGCTTTTTCTGTCTATAAAGTTGAGAGTGGCATGAACAGCGTAGAACAGCACCATGAAGAAACGGTAGTTGATGTTTGTGTGGATGATAGCCACCTGCTTTTTGTTAACTGTAGTTCACAACCTACAAGAAAAGACTCCTATTTTATTTGAGGTGAAGTAATTGTCTAAGATTATGGCCGTAGCAAATCAAAAGGGCGGTGTGGGGAAAACGACGACATCTGTTAACTTGGGTGCAGGACTGGCTTCGCTCGGGAAAAGGGTGCTGCTTGTCGATATTGACCCCCAGGGGAATACAACCAGCGGAGTCGGAATCAACAAAGCAGATGTGGCCAATTGTATATATGATGTCATCATTAATGAAGTTCCTCCTCAAGAAGCGATTGTGGAAACTCAGATTGAAGGCCTTCATATCATACCTGCAACGATTCAGCTTGCCGGAGCCGAGATTGAACTGGTATCAACGATATCACGGGAAGTCCGCCTGAAAAAATCACTCGCCATGGTGAAAAAAAACTATGATTACATACTGATCGATTGTCCACCCTCCCTCGGCATGTTAACGATCAACTCGTTGACAGCTTCCGATTCGGTGATCATTCCGATTCAGTGTGAGTATTATGCGCTCGAAGGGTTGAGCCAGTTGCTCAACACGGTTCGTTTGGTGCAGAAACATCTGAATACATCCCTGCAGATTGAAGGAGTATTGCTGACGATGTTTGATGCTCGTACGAATCTGGGTATTCAAGTGATTGAAGAAGTGAAGAAGTATTTCCAACAAAAGGTGTATCAGACCATTATTCCGCGCAATGTGCGGCTTAGTGAGGCACCTTCTCATGGTCAGTCTATCATTACGTATGATCCTCGATCCCGAGGGGCTGAAGTTTATTTAGAGCTCGCAAAGGAAGTGATTTCTTATGAGTAAGCGGCTTGGAAAAGGTCTTGATGCCCTCATTCCTTCGCTTTCAATTAATGACGATGATAAAGTCGTAGAAATCCCGATTAGTCAACTGCGGGCAAACCCTTACCAACCTCGTAAAGTATTTGATGAGGATGCGATACATGAACTTGCTGAATCGATCCGTCAACATGGCGTTATACAACCTATTATTGTACGACCGGTTTTGAGAGGTTATGAGATCATTGCTGGTGAACGTCGGTTCAGAGCTTCCCAATATTGCGGTAATGCCACTGTGCCTGCCGTAGTTCGTAATTTCAGTGATCAGCAGGTTATGGAGATTGCTTTAATCGAGAACCTGCAGCGGGAGAATCTGAATGCGATGGAAGTCGCAGTTGCTTATCAGGGGTTGATGGATCAGTTTGGATTAACCCAGGAAGAACTCTCCGTAAAAGTGGGCAAATCACGTTCTCACATCGCTAACTTCCTACGTTTGTTATCATTACCGGAAGAAGTGAAGGATCATGTTTCACGTGGAACATTGTCAATGGGTCATGCACGTGCTATCGTCGGTGTTAAAGATGAGAGCCTTGTGAAGCAACTGGCAAAACAAACCATTGATCAACAATGGAGTGTACGTGAACTGGAAGAGGCTGTTCAACAATTGGATCGTTCCAAAATGGGTGAAGCGAAAGCCAAATCCAAGTTGAAGAAAAAAGATCCATTTATTGATACATTAGAAGAATCTTTACGTGAACGATTTAAAACAACGGTGAAAATTAAGCATAACAAAGATAAAGGTAAAATTGAGCTCAACTACTACAGCAAACAAGATCTGGAGCGACTGTTGGAACTATTGCAATAATAGTCATGATTATTCCATGATCGATGAACAACATGCGGGGCTTTTTCATGTGATGACATATCGCCTCTGTACTATGGAGAAACGATATGTCATTGTTTGTTTCTAGGGATTATATCCAAACAGAACAATCAATTAAGGACAGAGGTGGTCATGAGGTGGAGAGAGTTATTTATCTGGATCATGCAGCAACATCTTGGCCTAAACCACCTGCTGTCGGGGAAGCCATGATGCAGGCTCTGGATGTCGCAGGGGCGAACCCAGGCAGAGGCGGTCATCGGATGGCTGTACAGGCGAGCCGAGTTTTATTTGGTGCCAGAAAAGCGATATCCACTCTTTTGGGTGTTCGTAATGCCAATGATATTGCTCTGGGTTCTAATACCACAGAAGCTTTGAATCTAGCTATTCAAGGGTGGTTAAGAGAAGGCGATCATGTCATTGCTACGATGGCTGAACATAATTCAGTCAGACGGCCACTGGAGTACATGCGCAAATCTCGTAATGTAGAGGTTGATTATGTGCCTGTTAATGCAGCCGGGGAGATCGATCTGGTCCAATTCGCACGCTTGTTTCGTTCCAATACAAGATTGGTTGTCTGTACGCATAGTTCGAACCTGCTGGGGAGTATTCTGCCCATTGGTGAAATTGCACTGATGTGTCAAAAACACCAGGTGACTTTCCTTGTTGATGCTGCTCAAAGTGCAGGGATTATCCCTGTGGATGTGAAGCAGCTTGGCATTGATATGCTTGCCTTTCCAGGGCATAAAGGACTGTTGGGACCGCAGGGAACGGGTGGACTGTACATCGCTCCTGAACTGGATGTGCTACCATTGCTTCACGGAGGGACAGGAAGCCAATCCGAGGCAATTGAGCAGCCACTTGTTCGTCCTGATCGCTATGAGGCGGGTACGCCAAATACCGTGGGTATAGCAGGTCTGGCAGCAGGAGTGCAGCATGTGCTTGAACTAACACCTGAATTCATATATAAACACGAGTGGGATTTGACTCAGCATATGATGGATGGGTTATCATCAATACAGGGAATTCGAATGCTTGGTCCTGAAATTGGACAGCCGCGTACCGGATTGTTATCCTTTACTGTTGAAGGATATGATTCGGCTCAACTCGCTTTTCAATTAGACCGAAGTTATGGCATCGCTGTGCGTTCAGGTTTTCATTGCACACCTCTTGCCCATGAGTCGGCTGGTACAACGGCAAGTGGGGCTGTCAGAGCGAGCGTGGGGTATAGTACATCAAGAGAAGATGTAGATGCGTTAATCGAAGCAGTTATCGAATTAACAGCATCAAAATCGGTATGAATCAGCCCTAATAAAACATGAATTTGAATCGCTTGAATAAGCAAAAAGCAAAAGAGGTAAGAGGCTAAAACGAGTGATTAGCTGTATGAGTTATCTGGTGAATAATAAGGGTAAGCTTGAGGGTTACATGAGAGCGTTGGATGGCTTATCTTAGCTGAGTGGATCGATGATGTGGAGTACGTTTGAAGCTACAAACGTTAACCTGAACAAACCAACAGAGGGGTAGTTGCACTACATGGCTGAATTAAATGAGCTGATTCTGGAACAGCTGATATGGATTATTGGCGGCATGGCATTACTTTTGGTGATTTTGCTTATCATAAGTATTGCTCAAGGCGCAAAGCTACGGAAGTTTAAACGGAAATATGAGGCCATGATGGCTGGCAGTGGAGTGGAAGATCTGGAGTCGCTGTTAATCAATCTGAAAATTCAGATGGACAGCATTGAGGATGAGCATACACTGCAAACGGATCAGTTACAGACTGTCATGCAGAAGTTGACTCGCATCCAGGGTAAAGTGGGCGTGAAACGGTATAACGCTTATGGGGAGCTTGGCAGTGATCTGAGTTTCTCCATGGCAATGATTAACGATAGCCAGGACGGTATGGTACTCACTGGTATCTATAATCGAGACGGTTCCTATGTATATGCTAAACCTCTTAAAGGGGGAGAGTCCACGTATACTCTTTCCCCTGAGGAGAAGGAAGCCATTACTCTGGCACAGCAAGCAGAGTAGAACGGGTATGCCATTCGCGAATGGCGGAGTAGAGACTGCTGGATATAATCTCAGACATACGCATAACGAGACTGAGACGTGTGTTCTGTAAAACAAAGTATTCCATAAAGCCGCCGACGTTAACGATACCTGTAAGATGGATATCGCCGACCGGCGGTAATTCTTTATTTACACCTGCTCCTGGTTTGAGCGGTCCATTCACGACCTGGATACATCCAACACTCGAGGACTGCCCCAGACAGGCATCAATGCCGATCACATAAGGGTTGTGATGTGTGTTGTGTATTTTGTGAAGGGTGTCCTGCAGGTTCATTGCATGTACGGGTTCATCCAATGTGCCATAGAGATGGAATAGAGGGCTGTCCCACTTGGCAAGCGATGAGCCGACGAGTGGGCCGAGGCAGTCCCCGGTAGAGCGATCTGTACCGATACAGACGACAACTACATTTTGCAAAGAATGGGCTTTATAGAGATGGAACATTAAACGATGAATGATGGCTGAGTGAATGCCTGGATCTGTATGTGGGATTTTCAGGCTGGCCATGTCTTGAGATGAGAAGGAATGCGAAATGGGATTCATAGGATCTATCCTTTCCCTTGGAATAGTAGTAACAGTATATGGAAGGATAGAGCGTTTTATACTTCGAGAGGACAAGCTTTTTCAAAGGGATGAATGTATCGCGAAAGGAGCAGGACATGGACGAGTGGATTGATGATTGGATGCTGATCGCTTTTGATTCCACCCAGCAGGCGCTGCGGGCAGAAATGCTGCTGGAGTTTGCCGAGATTGAGATTGACTTATTTCCTACCCCGAAAGAGATCACTGCGGGATGTGCTCTATGTATTCAGTTTCCAAAAGAAGATCTGGAGAGAGTGAAACATATCATTCGTAACGAATTTGTGGAGATCCGAGGCCTCTATTTCAAAACTACTGACAGCTATGATAACATACCCATGTAGAGGAGGTTTGATCTATGTTGCCATTTAAGTTTGCTTCAGGGGATGAAGGGCCAGCGGAGACAGCCGTAAAAAGTGCGATAAGTTGGACAGACCGATTATGGAATAAAATCGCTGACGCAGATATGTGGTTTAACATTCTGTTCAGTTCGATTCGCATCGTTATTATTTTCATCATTACGCGTATTGTGATCAAGATTGTATCACGTATTATAGATCGCACGATGGCACGTAAGCAGGAGGGCAAGATTCGCGTCAACCCGCGGAGATTTATAACGGTGGGAGAATTGATGAAAAATGCGACCTCTATAACATGTAATTTCATTATGATTCTGTTACTGTTATCTGAGATCAACGTGAAAGTTGGACCATTGTTAGCTAGCGCGGGAGTACTTGGACTGGCTATCGGTTTTGGTGCCCAAGGATTGGTGAAGGATGTTATTACGGGTTTCTTCATTATATTAGAGGATCAATTCGCCGTAGGCGATGTTATTCAAACAGGTACCTATAAAGGAACGGTTGAGGTCATTGGCCTGAGAACAACCAAGCTGGTTAGCTGGCAAGGTGAGGTGCACATCATTCCAAATGGTACGATTGCAAGTGTAACTAATTACTCGATGTCGAACTCCCTTGCAGTTGTGGACATTCCGATGAAGGGTGAACAGACCCTGGACGAGTCAGTGCACCTGGTGAAACGAGCGTTGACTGGAATTGAGGATCGTGACCTGAACATCGTTAAAGTACCTGACGTACTTGGTATCCAGTCGATGTCTACCTCGGAATATGTGGTTCGCATTGTTGCTGAGTGTCTGCCGAACTCCAGAGCATCTGTAGAGCGCCAAATTCAGAGTGATGTGAAGAAAACACTGGAGTATCATGAGATGAGCAATCAAGCAGCATTAGAGCAAGCAGCAGCTCAGGAGAAGGATGAGGGGGATGGCATAGGTGGAGCGTAAAAGTTTCCAGCTTGGGGACATTGTGCAGATGAAGAAGCAGCATCCATGTGGCAGCAATGAGATGGAGATTATCCGGATGGGCATGGATATTCGCATCAAATGTGTAGGATGTAAACACAGCGTATTAATACCCAGAGCGAAATTCGAGAAAAACATGAAAAAGGTGCTTCGTTCGGCAGAGGATTCGGCTGAATCCTAATGAAAAATTGCGGTAATGTTACTCTTTTCGCACTCCATAATAACGTTTACATGTAGGCATGGCTTAGGTATTGCGTTCTGTAAATGATCATGCTATAATCATTATTGCTGCGGAAAGGTACCCAAGAGGCCCAAGGGGGCTGACTCGAAATCAGTTAGGCGTGTCACAGCGTGCGTGGGTTCGAATCCCACCCTTTCCGCCACTAAAGATCTTGCTTGAAATTTTAATTGAACAACTTACTCAACGTGTGTTGAGCTTTATACATGCAAAAAGGCCTTCCAAATGGAAGGTCTTTTTATTTTTTAATTTTGTCGTCTGATAACCATTTGTAATTGAAAAAACAAAGAGCCCCTAAGGGCTCTTTGTTCGGCGATGCATTCGGTTTGTTAGGAAACAATCGGTCGTAACGATCAGAAACTGGGTGTACTGCATGTAGCAATACTCGTGCTTCAGACAAAGGCCTTACACACAACCATCTTGCTTCTTAAATTACGTGATGAATCTCCAACAGCGAATGTTCGGCTTCGTTGTCCAACGGAACCACACCTCTCTCGTGCATCGCCTGATTGTATTATGTGCATTAGTACGTTTTATATACGGCAGTTTGAAAAAATCTTTACACTTAGTGGACGCGGGCTTTGGTCAGCTTCTTCCACTTGCGATTCTGATTGCTTGTTTCAGGAAAAGCTTCACCCTTTTGCAGGGTTACCCGTTTCGGATTGTTAATCTCCGTATGAAAGCTCTTCTCACCAACCTCGGTGTACTCGCCATCGTTTGGAGCTTTGTCTCCTGGTTCAAACTCGGTTTTTTCGCCCATGATAAAACCTCCTTGGCATAATGGATTTCAATGTTGCTTCTGTAGTGTGCTCCATTGGAGTTATGATCATGTGTAATAAGAATAGGGAACGTTTGCTTGCATTGAGACGTCATATTTGTTATATTAATATAGTTCGAGTTTGTGCTCGTTCCTTGCTCTCAACCTAGATTGAGGGCCAGAGTCCATAAGGAGGTGAAAATTATGCGCAAATATGAAGTGATGTACATTATTCGTCCTGATGTTGAGCAAGAAGTTGTTCAAGCTACAGTCGATAAATTCCAAGGCATCATCTCCAACGGCGGTGGTGAAGTTACAGCTCACGACGTTATGGGTAAACGCCGTCTTGCGTATGAGATCAAGAAATTCCGTGATGGTGTTTATGTTTTGGTACACTTCACTGCTGAACCAGCAGTAGTTACTGAACTTGAGCGTCTCATGAAGATTTCTGACGAAGTAATTCGTTATCTCATTACAAACGACGTTAAGTCTGCTTAAGACAACTCGTGATCAACGCACCAATACGCTCTGAAGGAGGGGATTACATTGTTGAACCGTGTCATTCTGATCGGCCGGTTAACCCGGGATCCTGAGTTGCGTTATACTCCAGCTGGAGTAGCAGTTACGCAATTTACTTTGGCAGTGGACAGACCGTTTACAAGCCAAGGGGGAGAACGGGAAGCGGATTTCATTCCGGTCGTAACCTGGAGACAGCTTGCTGAGACTTGTGCAAACTATTTGCGCAAAGGACGCCTAGCTGCAGTCGAAGGACGCATTCAAGTACGGAATTACGAGAATAACGAAGGAAAACGTGTATACGTGACCGAAGTCATTGCCGATAACGTCCGTTTCTTGGAGTCAGCTAACCGTGATAATAACGGTGGCGGCGGTGGGCAACCAATGCGTGAAGAGCCTTCTTACGGAGGCGGCGGGCGCGCGAACAATAACAATAATTCGCGTAGCAACAATCAGGATCCTTTTTCCGATGACGGAAAACCGATTGATATATCGGATGATGATTTGCCATTTTAACGTGAACCGACACTCTTAGAGTGATTGGCTAAACGATAGGAAAGGACTGAAAAGCATGAGCTTCAAGCAAAGAGAAGGCGGAGACAACGATAAAAGACCGGCTCGCCGTGGCGGCCGTAACAAACGTCGTAAAGTGTGCTTCTTCACAGCTAACAAAATTACTCACATCGATTATAAAGATACGGACTTGCTTCGTAAATTTATCAGCGAGCGCGGAAAAATTTTGCCACGCCGTGTAACAGGTACTAGCGCTAAATATCAACGCATGCTGACGATTGCCATCAAACGCTCCCGTCAAATCGCATTGCTGCCATACACAACTGAGTAGTCTTACTCAGCATGGATACAAAGCAGTCGGCTTATAGCCGGCTGCTTTTTTGCATCTGAAAATAATTAAGGTGGGTTATCTCCTGGTAATTGGATTTCGTAAGGAGCTGCGACGATAGAAGCAATTATGACGTAAATGATTTATAATAGAGTCTTATTATATTGCTGATATCAGATAGCGTGAGTATGAACGAATATAGATTCCATCATCAGGAGATAACATGAATACATCCAAACGTAAAGTAAAACAGAGACGCAAGAGTAGTCTGCGATTTTGGCTCGTAGCTACATTTTTGCTTTCCATTATATATGTGTGGTTACAGCAAAAAGGAGATACCTATGACATATGGCCACGAAACAACGTGCAAGAAGCATTGCCGATCACAGAACTTCACCCGGTAGTTGCGGAAAGTGAGAAGTTGTTGGTTCGAAAGGCAGCTAGAAGAGGAATTGAAGTCGTGATTACACATGATTTTCGCAGCATTGATGAGCAAGATGCTCTCTACAATCAAGGACGCTCCATTGCCGGAAATATCGTTACCAACGCCAAAGGGGGAGAATCCTATCACAACTATGGTTTGGCCATTGATTTTGCCTTGCGGACTCCTGAAGGAGATGTAGTGTGGGATATGGAACGTGATGACAACGGCAATGGAAGGGCAGATTGGCTGGAAGTTGTGGACCTAGCCAAAGAACTAGGGTTTACGTGGGGAGGAGATTGGGCTAACTTTCCGGATTATCCTCACTTGCAGATGGACTTTGGATTAAGCATTAATGATTTGAAGCGTGGGAAAAGACCTCCAGACACACAGTAAATAGGATACTATATATACATCTATATGTATAAATATTAGAAAAGCCTTGCATTTTGCAGGGCTTTTTTCTTTCTTTTGTAAAATAAATGATAAAAGATGACAATTTGTTCTTTACATAAGCGATTAAATGAAACTATACTATAATAACTAGAAATTTAACTTCAATCCATTAGTAATATCTAAATTACACCTCTAAAAGTACAGAATTTGGGTGGAAATCATTTTTACTTCCAAATTGAATATGACCTCTACAATTCCCTCATACCTAACATAATAGTTTGTTATATCTACATTTCTAACATTTAACTACACAACTCGTGTAATAGTAATGTCATATATTTAGATAATTAGTATTTTTAAGATTTAAACTCTTCCATTAAAAGCAACCGATTGACTCTAAAATTCCTTGATTTATTCCCTTTAAAGTATAACTAATACCCAAAACTGTGCTATAAAAAACATTTATACCATAAATCTCAAATTAAGCATTGACGTCACCTAAATTTACACGTATGATTACATTAATTATTTTGCATTATAATCCCGCTAGGAATTGTCAGCATTAATTGACCAACGGTCTAAATAGCAGTCGTCAAAAATGGATTCTCCTAATGATTTGGTATTTTGTATACACTTTCGTTCGTTATCTTCAAGAACATGGAAATATACAGTGGATGCATTCTTCTACACATGAATACATTCTGCAGAAATTATGGGGTTAGGGTGATTGATTTGAATACAGAGCTATTGGAAGTCAGAAATCTAACTACATCATTCAGAATTGAAGATGACTATTATGCAGCAGTTGATCACGTTAACCTTACGGTTAAAAAGAATGAAGTATTGGCTATTGTAGGAGAATCAGGATCGGGCAAAAGTGCTTTTGCTTTTTCGATAATGGGTCTGCATAACAAAGCCAAAATTGATGGGGAGATTCTGTACAAAGGGCAGAATATTGCTGGTATATCTCCCAACAAATTAAACAAACTTCGCGGTAAAGAGATGGGAATGATCTTTCAGGACCCGCTTTCCGCATTAAATCCTCTGATGGTGATCGGTGAACAGATCGAAGAGATTCTGACACTGCATCAACCCAAGCTATCTTCGAAAGAAAAGAAAGACAAAGTCATTGATTTACTCAACCAAGTAGGGATTCCGCGTCCCGAACAATTATACAAGCAATATCCTCACGAACTATCGGGTGGTATGAGACAGAGAGTTGTTATCGCGATTGCGATTGCCAATAAACCTGAATTGCTGATTGCCGACGAACCAACGACAGCTCTTGACGTTACAATCCAACTACAAATTCTGGAGCTTATCCGCGAATTGAAGAACGAGATAAACGCAGGAATCATCCTGATCACGCATGATCTGGGAGTCGTTGCCGAGATGGCTGATCGCGTAGCAGTTATGTATGCAGGAGAAATTGTGGAGATTGCAGACATCTATACTCTTATGACGGATGCCAAGCATCCATATACACGTTCTCTACTAAACTCTATTCCAACTATCTCTGAAGAAAAATCGAAGCTTCATGTCATTCAAGGTATTGTTCCATCACTGAAAAATCTTCCTCGTCAAGGGTGCCGATTCAAGGCTCGAATTCCATGGATAAGTGATTCGGCTCATGAAGAAAACCCACAGATGCATGAAATTGCGCCAGGGCATTTTGTACGGTGTACCTGTTATCAGCACTTTCATTTCCCTGATCAAGCTGAGGAGGAATAACATAATGGCATTACTCGAAGTAGAAGGACTGAAAATTCACTTTCCGATTCGCGGAGGGTTGATCAAGCGTGAAATTGGTAACATCAAAGCCGTTGATGATGTGAGTTTCTCCATTGAACAAGGGCAAACGTACGGCCTTGTAGGTGAGTCAGGCTCAGGCAAAACGACTACGGGTAGAGCTGTTATTGGCTTAAACCATGTGACAGCCGGGAAAATTCTTTTCAACGGAAGAGATCTGGCTACAGAGAGGCGGAAAGATAGACAACTGCAGCGTGATGTGCAGATGATCTTTCAGGACCCGTACTCTTCGTTAAATCCCAAGAAACGTGTTATCGACATCATTGCTGAGCCACTCCGCAATTATGAACGACTGACGGCTACTGAAGAGAAACGTCAGGTCCGTGATCTTCTGGAGAAGGTCGGATTAAGTCCCGAATCGATCTATAAGTATCCTCATGAGTTTTCTGGAGGCCAGAGGCAACGGATTGGTATTGCGCGTGCGATTGCATTGAAGCCAAAGCTGATTATCGCAGATGAGCCAGTATCCGCGCTCGATGTATCTGTACAAGCACAGGTGCTTAACTTCATGCAGGAAATTCAAAAAGAGTTGAATCTGACCTACTTGTTCATCAGTCACGATCTCGGCATTATCCGCCATATGTGTGATCAGATCGGAATTATGTATAAAGGTCGGTATGTTGAGCAGGGCACAACGGATGATATTTTTGAGAATCCACAACATATCTATACCAAGCGTTTAATAGCAGCCATTCCGGATATGGACCCAACCAAACGTGAAGAAATGGTAGCCTTCCGTCAGCAGGTCAAATCCGAGTATGAACATTCATACCGAAACTTCTTTGATGAGGAAGGGCTGGCATACTCGCTCCAATCCATTTCCGATACTCACCGAGTAGCTCTACCTCAGAAAGGTTGAAGACCATATGTGGAAAACGATAGTACGCAGAATTATCATTATGATCCCTCAGATCTTTTTGCTTAGCCTGTTGGTCTTTCTGATGGCCAAGGCGATGCCTGGGGATGCACTTACCGGATTACTCGATCCGAGTATTGATCCAAAAGCGCTGGATGAACAGCGGGAACGGCTGGGATTAAACAATCCATGGTATGTACAGTATTGGGATTGGATCAAAAATGCTGCACAAGGTGATTTCGGACAATCTTTCCGATTCAAAATGCCAGTGTCTGATCTGATTGGTCAACGTGTAGCCAATACGTTCTGGCTTGCACTGGCGACACTCGTGTTTACCTATCTGATTGCCATTCCACTTGGCATTATCAGTGGACGTTACAACGATACCTGGTCTGATCGGTTGATCACAGGTTACACCTACTTGGGCTTTGCAGCCCCGTTGTTTATCTTCGCACTGGTGATGTTATGGATTTTTGGATTCCATTTTGGTTGGTTCCCAACCGGGGGAAGTGTGGAACCTGGACTTACGCCAGGCACATTCAGCTATATTACAAGCAAATTCTATCATTTGTTATTACCATCACTATCCATGGCATTAATTGCAACGGTATCTACCGTCCAATACTTGCGTAGTGAAATTATCGATATCAAGCACAAGGAATTCGTTCTTACTGCGAGAGCCAAGGGTGCTTCGGAATCTCGAATCTACAACAGGCATATTTTAAGAAACTCGTTGTTGCCGATCGCCGCATTTTTCGGGTATGAGATTACGGGACTTATCGGAGGTACCATCTTCATTGAGAGTATATTCAGTTATCCAGGTATGGGACAGTTGTTCTTGAATTCCATTTCTCTTCGGGATTTCAGTGTAGTAACTGCACTCGTTCTGTTATATGGCATAGCTACAATCCTAGGATCGTTGCTGTCTGATATTATTCTGGGTATTGTTGATCCGCGTATCCGGATCAAGTAAGAACTTGAAGATTTCGGGGTGAAAATAAGATGAGCAAGGCCAATGATGTCGTTATAACTTCACAGAAGATTGATAAGAGCCCCTCCAGCTTGAATATCTTGTGGCGGGAGCTTGTCAGAGATAAGGTGGCACTAATCTCGCTCATATTTTTGGGACTGGTCATACTGCTGGTCTATGGTACTTCTTTGATCCTGGATCAAGCTGAAATTGTTAAGGTAGATTTGTTCGCTTTATATGAACCGCCTTCCGCGCAGTATTGGCTGGGAACGGATTACGGCGGTCGTGATGTGTTCGGACAACTGATTATCGGTACACGTAACTCTCTAACCATTGGTATTATCGTCACGCTAATGACGGGTTGTATAGGTATCCTGGTGGGTCTGTTATCCGGTTACTTCGGTGGAATGATTGATAACCTGTTTATGCGCGTTGTTGATTTCTTCATGATTCTTCCGATGCTGATGATTGTTATTGCGTTTGTTACTGCAGTACCCAAATATAATATTGTATCTTTCTCATTAATCATGACAGCTTTTCTCTGGATGGGGATTGCCAGGTTGATCCGCTCGAAAGCATTGCAGGAACGGGAACTGGACTATGTAAAAGCTTCTAAAACATTAGGTTCGTCCCATCTTAAGATTATGCTCTCACAGGTTCTTCCTAATCTTAGCTCCATCATCATCGTAACGATGACGTTGAATCTCGCTGCCAATATTGGCCTCGAATCGGGACTTTCCTTCTTGGGATTTGGATTCCCGGAAAGTACACCCAGTCTTGGAACACTCGTAAGCTATGCTCGTAATCCGCAAACACTGGAATACAGATGGTGGATATGGCTACCTGCGTCAGTACTTATTCTGGTATTGATGTTGAGTATAAATAATGTCGGACAAGCCCTGAAGCGTGCGACTGATGCAAGACAAAGAAGAGGTTAAAAAAAGGGAGGAAAGGTTCATGAAAAAGGGATTATTTTCACGGGGACTATTTTTCACGATAATGTTGGTCTTCGTACTTGCGCTTGCGGCGTGCTCAGAGAAAGAGGCGGCAACACCAACGCCTTCTACGAACACAGGGGAAACAAAAACGGAGGAAAAGCCTGCTAACGAAGAGGGCGTATACTCCATCGACGACTTCAACAACGTTAAAACGAATGAAGGCACTGCAATTGAGGGTGGATCCATAACATACGGACTTGTATCCGATACTGCTTTTGAAGGAACTTTGAACTATACTTTCTATTCCGGTAATCCGGATGCAATGGTTCTGCAATGGTTTGACGAAGGTTTGCTGACTTGGGACAAAGACTATGTATATACCAACGATGGTGCAGCAACGTATGAAACATCGGAAGATGGCAAAACGTTCACACTGACGATTCGTGATAATGTAAACTGGCATGACGGCAAGCCTGTAACGGCTGAAGATTTGCAGTTTGCTTATGAAGTTATCGGTAACAAGGCTTATGATGGCCCACGTTACGATTCCAACTTCACAAGTGTAGTAGGTATGGATGATTATCATGCTGGAAAAGCAAAAACAATCTCTGGAATCAAAGTTCTTAGCGAAAAACAAATCAGCATTACGTACAAGGAATCTACACCTTCCCTGCTGACAGGTGGCGTATGGACATATCCGCTGGCTAAACATATCTTTGGTGATATGGATGTAGCAAAAATGTCTTCTTCCAAAGAAGTACGTGAAAAACCAATCGGTTTTGGTGCATTTAAAGTGGAAACAATCACTCCAGGTGAGTCTGTAACTTTCGTTAAAAATGATGACTACTGGCGTGGGGCTCCAAAACTGGACAAAGTGACTTTGAAAGTAATCAACCCAACAACGGTTGTTCAAGAATTGAAATCTGGCGGGGTAGATCTCGTGGATTCATTCCCGACAGATCAATATAAAGATAATGCCAATATGTCCAACGTTGAATTCCTGGGTGCAATCGATCGTGCTTACACCTACATTGGCTTCAAACTGGGCACATGGGATGCGGACAACGGCAAAGTTGTAACAAACCCGGATGCAAAAATGGCTGACAAAAATCTGCGTAAAGCGATGTGGCTTGCTGTAGATAATGACCAAGTTGGTAAACGTTTCTATAACGGTCTGCGTTGGAATGCAACAACACTGATTCCGCCGTCTCACCCGGAATTCCATGATTCTAACAATCCAGGTGTAGCGTATGATCCAGAAGCAGCGAAAAAATTGCTCGATGAAGCAGGTTATAAACTGGATGGAGAATTCCGTACAAAACCAGACGGTTCTCCTCTTGAAATTAACTTTGTATCGATGACAGGTGGCGATACAGCTGAACCACTGGCACGTTACTACGTTCAATCGTGGGCAGCAATTGGTCTGAAAGTAAACCTGGAAATGGTTGAGTTCAACAACTTCTATGACCGTGTAGGTAACACAGGTAAAGATGATCCGAATATTGATGTGTATCAAGCTGCTTGGGGCGTAGGTATTGACGTAGATCCAGCAGGTCTGTATGGGCGTGATGCACTGTACAACTTCTCCAGATTCTCCAGTGAAGAAAATGACAAATTGCTCGCACAAGGTGTGTCTGCTGAAGCGTTTGACGTAGACAAGCGTAAAGAAATCTACAACGAATGGCAGCAGTACATGGTTGATGAAGTTCCTGTATTCCCGACACTGTACCGTGCTGTTGTAGCACCAGTGAACAAACGTGTAATGAACTACGCGATTGGTGACGGAACAGGACTCTACTTGAATGACATTCAAGTTAATGCAGACAAAGCTGTTGTAGCAGAGTAATAAAACTTTAGCAACAATAAGGATTGGGGTCCTTAAAAGAATTCGGTTGCTAGATCTAATTGAAAAGATTCTTCTAGATATGAATAGAAAAAGTCTTAAAAACATGGATTTCGTACACTCTGGCATGGGGGTATGGGGTCCATGTTTTTTTTGGTAACAAAAAAATAAAAAAAATTTAACTTTTTTTCAAAAAAGTGCAGACAAAATGCCTCTTCACTTCGTCTATATCTGTAAGAGGTGATTTTCCGATGAAAAGATGGTGGATACGGGCAGGAATGCTACTGGCTCTACTGGTCATTATATATTTGGGTGTAAAACCGGACATGCTGGTGGGCAAACCGGGAATTAAAGCCGAATCGGCTGTATTAATGGATATGAACTCCGAGCAGATTCTAATCAACTTTAACGGTTCTGAAGAGATTGCACCTGCAGGGATCAGCAAATTGATGACAGAACTACTGATAATGGAGGCCGTAATTAACGGAGAATTGCGTTGGGACGACCCGGTGAATATCAGCCTGTATGCAAGTTCAGTAGGTGGTAACCACTTGGGTTTGAAACAAGGCGAGCAATTTACTGTGCAGGAGCTATTCCAGATTGTGGCGGTCTATTCCGCGAATGATGCAGCTATTGCTCTAGCTGAACATATCAGTGGGACAGAGCAGACTTTTACACAAAAGATGAATCAGAAGGCTACCGAGATCGGTCTATCTGACAAGACGGTGTTTACCAATGCAACAGGTTTAAGCGAAAAACAACTTGGTCCGAATCGTCCGAAGGAAATACAAGGGCAGACTGTAATGACCGCTGTAGATGCGTGCAAGCTTGCTCGTTATCTGCTAAATAACTACCCCGAAATATTGAGAGTTTCCAGCCAAATGCAGGTATCGATGCACCAAAAAGGAATGTATTTGAGCAACACCAACTGGATGCTTTCCTCTATTGGCGGACCCTATGCTTACGATGGCAACGATGGATTGAAGACCGGATATGATGAAGAGTCCGGCTATCACTTCGTTGGAACGGCTGAGCGAGATGGCAAGCGACTGATCTCCGTTGTACTGGGTTCGGATAGTCGTGAAGGACGTTTTATCGAGACACGAAAGTTATTTAATTATGGATTCTCCGGTTCAAAGTAAGGGATATTTGAATATTACATGACATGTTATACAAGACAATGCTTTGTAATGGAACTTTGATTGGTTCCACGCTGTTAACCAATGGTGGATCATGGTAAAATGATTTACGTATAATTCCAAATTATGATGTAATTCACTTTAAAGGGGGAACTAGCTTGAACGCAATGAGTAAAAAGGTCTATGCTCTCACGCTTAGCATGGCGTTGTCCATCGCTCTGATTCAACCAGCGGTCCAGGCAGCAGAAGCGGTGAAGCCTACGGCGACAGTCGCTGAATCCATTGCTTCGAAGGCAACACAGACACTACAGCAACTGGGATACATAGATGGCACAACAGATGGAATGAGAGACTCACAAACGCCAATTACTCGTGCTCAGGCGGCAATCATCCTGCAGCGTGTACTTCAACTGGATGATCCAGCGTCTCTTACGGGTTTCGCAGATGTGTTGGCTAAGGATGAAGCTGCTCCTGCGATTTACGCGCTGAAGCAAAGTGGTCTTATTCAAGGACAAGCCAAAGGTTATGCACCAGATGCACCTCTCACAAGAGCACAGATGGCATCATTGTTTACTCGGGCATTTGAACTGAAGGATAATGGCATTCAGGTTGTATACAGTGATATGGCGCAGATTCCCAAGGTACATACGGAGGATGTCATTCGTCTGAAGCAGCATTTTATTATTGAAGGTAGTGCGTTTAACGCCAAAAATTCAGTGACTCATGGTGAGTTTGCTGATGCACTGTACCTCGCTCTTGGACTTGATGTGCAGTCAGAGGGTCTCACACCTCTGGAAGACTTCTTCAAACAGCCGGCTCAAGCAGGATTCCAAATGTCTCCGGATGGTAAACATCTGGCTTACATGGAGCCGTGGAACAACCGAATGAATATTGTGGTAAAAGAAAATGGTAAGGACAAGTCGGTACGTATCACAAGTGAGATTGAACGCAGTATAGCGGGATTTGTATGGGCGACAAAGGATAAGCTGTTGTATGTAAAGGATGAAGCAGGGGACGAGAACTATCATATTTATGTAACGGATATCGATGGGAAGAACAGCAAGGATCTGACACCCTATCCGAATACAAGAGCGATTCTGGTAGACTCGCTGGAGAATATTCCGGATGAAATTCTAGTAGGGATGAACAAACGTGATCCGCGGATCTTTGACGTGTACCGAATTAACATTAAAACAGGTGAGGCTGTGCTTGCTGCAGAGAACCCGGGCAATATTACGGGCTGGCTTACGGACCATGAGGGTAAAATCCGTGTGGCCATATCGAGTGATGGCAACGTCTCTTCGTTGATGTATCGTGAATCGGAAGATAAACCATTTGAGAATTTGATGACCACCAAGCTGGGGGAAACCTTTGCGCCGGTGATGTTCACGTATGATAACAAAAACATCTATGCTGTATCCAATCTGGAGCGGGATAAAACAGCGATTGTCGAATATAGCCCAAGCAGCAAAAAAGTAACGAAAACCATCTATGAAAATAAGGATGTGGATGTATCCAGTTTCGTTCCTTCTAAAGAAAAAGGCACAATCCTTGCAGCTGTCTATGAGACTGACAAGGTTAACTATGAATACTTCGATAATGATTTCAAAAAATTGATGCAGGATATTCAGGCAAAAGTTCCGGGTAAAGAAGTAAGCATTTCAAACATAAGTGAAGAAGGTCAGGTTCTGTTCATTGCGTATAGTGATAAATCCATGGGTACGTATTACTTCTACGACTCCAAGACAGGGAAGCTGGATAAATTAGCTGACGCGGCACCTTGGATCGATGAGAGTAAAATGTCGGATGTAAAACCCATTACGTACAAGTCACGTGACGGCTTAACGCTTCATGGTTATCTGACGCTTCCACAAGGAGCCGAGGCTTCCCAATTGCCACTGGTGGTTGTTCCCCATGGTGGACCTTGGGCACGGGATTCGTGGGGGTTCAATCCGGAAATTCAATTTCTTGCAAGCCGTGGTTATGCCGTACTACAGGTGAATTTCCGTGGCTCTACTGGATACGGCAAGGAATTCCTGGATGCTGGCAACAAAGAGTGGGGTAAAGCGATGCAGAACGATCTCACAGACGGTGTAAATTGGCTGGTTGAAGAGGGAACGGTTGATGCGAAGCGTGTAGCCATCTACGGTGGATCTTATGGCGGATATGCTGCTCTGGCAGGACTGGCATTCACACCAGAAGTGTATGCCGCAGGAATTAGCTATGTCGGGCCATCTAATCTGTTCACGCTACTGGATTCACTCCCACCTTACTGGGAGTCGGAGCGCAACATGTTCTATGAACGTATGGGTGATCCTGAGAAAGACAAGGAGCTGCTGACAGCTGTCTCACCACTGTTCCATATTGATCAGATGAAAGCCCCATTGTTCGTGGTACAGGGTGCTAATGATCCGCGTGTCAAACAGGCTGAGTCTGATCAGATCGTGGAGGCTCTGCGCAAGCGTGGAGTGGATGTGCCTTATATGTTAAAAGCCAATGAAGGACATGGTTTCGGCAATGTTGAAAATCAATTGGATTTATATCGTGCCATTGAGAAATTCCTGAACCGCCACCTAATGCAGCAATAGTAGCTTAGTTCAACAAGAAGGCCGTCCCACGGGTTCCATTCAGCCTGAGGGACGGCCTTATTTGGTGGAGCAGGGAATTGAGTGAGGTATACAAGCATATTATCAAATTGACATATGAAACCCTTCTGTTTTAAAATGACCAGTGAGTCATTAATGTTCGAGTCGGTTTAATATATATGTATCAATACAGCCTTACGCTACTGGATTGCAATCTGATTGGGGAGGAAATATGTGATGCAAAAACAAATGAAATGGCCGCTTATCCTATTTGCTATCGGGGTGTTTATGGCTGCGCTGGATAACGGAATTATTACGTCGTCTCTGACGACTTTAAATGCGTCGTTTGGCGTGTCGCCGACGTGGGGAGCATGGACAATTACGCTTTATACGCTTGGACTTGCGGTGAGTGTGCCAATTGCGGGTAAGCTCTCCGACCGTTATGGACGCAAGAAGCTGTTCCTGATTGAAGTGGCTTTGTTCGGAATTGGGTCTTTACTCGTTGCGTTAAGCACATCGTTTACCTTCTTCCTGATTGCTCGTGTCATCCAGGCGTTGGGTGGTGGCGGGATTTTTATCATTGCGAGCTCTTACGTATTAAGCAAGTTCCCGGCGGAGCGTCAGGGTACAGCCTTGGGTCTTCTGGGAGGGATGAACGGGGTTGCAGCGATTCTTGGGCCGAATATCGGTGCTTTTATCCTCGACATTACGGGGAATTGGCACTGGTTGTTCTTGATCAATGTACCGATCGCCATTTTGTTGTTTATTGCAGGTATCCGTTATATTCATGAAGAACAGGAGCTGAGCCGTAAGGCAGTGGACTGGAGTGGAATCGCGGTCCTGACGCTGGGTGTGCTCAGTCTGATGTACAGCTTTAGCAACCTGGATGGCGTAAATATGCTGCAAAGTCTAGGCTCACCGACGTTCTATGGTTTCTTCTTGGCAGGTGTAGTGATTCTGGTCCTCTTCTACTTTCTTGAAAAAAGGCTGGAAGGATCACAACGTGAACCTGTTGTATCTACACAGCTTCTGGGCATTGCGTCCTTTCGTTGGACGTTGCTGATTGCCTTTTTCTCAGGAGCCATTCTGGCATCTGTGATCTTTATTCCAGGCTTTGTTGAGCAGTACCTCGGGGTATCCAACACAGCCTCCGGCTACTGGTTTACACCGCTTGCTCTTGCTTCAGGCATTGGTGCGGGTGGTGGTGGTTATCTGGTTGACCGCAAAGGGCCAATCTGGACGTTATCTGTAGCAGGATTGCTGTCCGCTATCGGCTTCCTGCTCTTCCCGCTATGGGTAGAACATATCTGGCAATTCGTGATTGCGAGTGTACTCGTGGGGATAGGCTTCGGTATGATGCTGGGAGCTCCGGTCAACGTGCTCGTTACTGAACAAGCGGGTGAGAACAACAAGGGGATTGCAGTAGCGACCAGTTCCTTGTTCCGTCAGATGGCTATGGCGATTGCACCAACCATTTTTGCCGGTTTCCTGGCCCGCTCGTTCTCCAACCTGGGTTCCAATATTCAGCAAGGTTTCGCAGATCAGGGCATTCAGGTGCCGCCCGAAGCGCTTCAACAATATGCATCTGGCGGTGCAGCTTCAGGAAGCGACATTTCCAGCATAACCGAAGGACTGTCCCAAATCCCTGATCCGGGCATTCGAGATGTGCTGCTACAGGCTCTACATCAGACAACCGGCGAGGGGTATAATGGGCTGTTCTGGTCTGCGGTTATTTTCAGTGTACTCACGTTAATCGCTGCGCTTATTACAGGACGTCAGCGTCATAAAGAGAAGAGGAATCGGGTGGAGACAGCCTCAACAAACTGAATGGATGGCCATTCCACATCAAGAGAACAGTGCACCTTTTGCCAGTAAAAAAAGGTCGCTGTTCTTTTCAATTTAACCGTATTGTAACTTTTCATCATCCAGCAATGATTACAATAGAACGAGCGTGAGCGGCGTTTTCTTTTCAGATAGAGAAAACTTCAGAGAACACCGTGTCACAAGCCATTGCGCACGTTTAATGGTAAGTATATAAGTTGAACGGATCATTAACACTGTACCGTTGCGGGGTCAGGATAAGTTAAATTCAACTTATATAATAGTAGTATCGAATTTCATTTTGACAGTGAAGAAGGAATCGATGGATGACAAGCAGAACTAAAGATAAGAAGAAGAAAAGAAGAAAAGGTCTATATATAACGCTAGTATCGCTCGTTGTTTTGTTAATCGGGGGCTATTTGTTTCGTCAGCAGCTTGCTGTAGCGGCCTTCGATCTGTTTCTCGCCGGTTCAGTAGAAGACCAATTGTCCCGTTCCTATGTACCACAGGAGGGCAACAATACGCCTGACCCAACAGTATATCGCAAAGAACCGTTCTCGGTGTTGCTGCTAGGCTCAGACAAACGTGCCTATGAGAAAACACGTGGGCGCTCAGACACGGTCATCTATGCCGTTGTTCGTCCGAAAGAATCCCGCGTACTCCTGGTATCCATTCCACGTGACACCTATGTGCAGATTGTTGGACGTGATGCCAACAAGGATGGCGAGGATGATTATGATAAGCTCGCGCATGCCTACGCCTTCGGTGGGGAGAATATGTCTATCAATACGGTGGAGAAATTTCTCGATGCGGATGTAGGTTACTATGCAACGATTAACTTTGACGGGATCAAAAAAGTCGTGGATGCGCTTGGTGGAGTGAAGCTGCCGATTGATGAGGACATTGTGAACAAGAACCCTGAACATGTGCAGTTCACAATAGAAGGTGGTAAGCCGATCTACGACGGGCAGGAAGCACTTTACTATGTAAGATACCGTGAGGATAGCGATTTTAATCGCACCAAACGGCAGCAGATTTTCCTGAATGCCATGGCGAACGAGATGCTTAATCTGAACGCCATCAGCAAAATCCCTGAATTGATTCAGATTATGGGAGACAGCTTCCAGACGGATATGCAACCTTCCTTCATTATTGATCTGGCCAAGCAGGTATTGACTCAGGAAAAACCGCAGATCTCAAGCTTCACTATTTTGGGCGAAGGGATGCGGAAAAACGGAATTTATTATGGCAAGGCAGATGAGAAAGACGTCCAATATGCCAAAGAGCTGATTAACAACTGGATGGATGAGTCGACCCCAGCCGGTGAAGTGATGATTCCTGACCGGCAGAAGATCGAGTAACCAATTCCATACAGCCGTTATGTTTTTGACAACGATCAGCAGTGCGTTTATTGGCGGGCTGCTGTTTTTTTTACTTTGTAGAAGGAATCATGTCCTTTTGGAACATCTTGCGTTCTAATGCGTACTATGTAAGTTGAATGTAATAAGCTGACTGATGAAATTCATAAGGAGGATACTTAAGGGTATGAACATCGCATTTTTTTTGCTGCCCAAACAAGAAGTTACGTGCGTAACGTCGGATTCTACTCTGCGGCAAACGTTGGAACGGATGGAATATCATCGGTTCACGGCGGTGCCCATTTTGAATAAGGAAGGCAAGTATATCGGAACGGTTACCGAAGGTGACCTGTTATGGTATATGAAGAACGCCGAGGGAAAGATCACATTTGAAAACGCTTCAAAATTTCTGCTCAAGGACGTTCCACTTCGGTTGGATATCAAACCGGTATCCATAGAAGCCAACATGGAGGATTTGATTAATTTGGCCAAAGTTCAGAACTTTGTGCCGGTTGTTGATGATATGGAGCGTTTCATTGGGATCGTAAGACGGAGTCAAATTATTGAGTATTGCGAGGGTATTGTGGCCAAGGAATCCATGAAAGTGAAGTAAGTCGAAACAAATTTCGATATTGTTGCAGCAACGTGGATAATCACAGCCGTCCGGTATCATGTTAAACTTAAGAAGAGCTGAACAAGAGCGAACTTAAATGAATTTTTGACAAGATAAAATACGAATTCGTTCTACGGGGTCCCCGCAAAGTACCTGAGATAAGTTTCGGAGGACTTCTCCGCTTTTTGGGGTAATTTTGCGGCCCCCCTTTTTATGCTATAATGGAGAATAAAGCTTTTTCGGGGGAGAGTGACTTTCGCCAATATGCCTAAAGAACTGGATGTAGCCAAACGCGCTAAAGTGATTGAATGGCTTAAAACCGAAGTACTTGATCAGGTATCCCGATTATTCAAAGCGTTATGGGAAGGCAGTACAACCCGAATCGGGGACAGTCTCGCCAGTTTGATGATGAGTAGTTACATATTGGGCCGCAGGCTCGGTATTCCTTTCAAGGATCTGGATGCACTGCTTGTTGAGAAATTGAAAAAGCATAAACAGGAAGGTCACCAGTTGGAAGATTGGTACCAGGATATTTCCGCGCTAGAAGATCACATGCGTAAGAGGTGAATTTGTTGAAATTTAGCTTTAAATCAGCTGTCTGGAGCGTAGTTTATCTGCTCTTGCTACTTTCGCTGTTAACTCCTTTATCGGTTCTGGCCATATTTTTCATGATGATACCTGGAGTTATTTTGTTTGCTTCATTACCGGTAAAATCATTCATATGGCATCTCGTCCCAGTGGCGATTATTTTGGTCATATTTAGTCCGATTTATTTGTTATTACTGCTTTTGTTCACCCTGCCCGCCATTGTTATGGGCAATGCGTACAAGAAAAAAAAGTCAGCCCTATTCGCCCTAATGGTAGGAAGCGGAGCCATGCTGGCCGAATATCTGTTGGTCCTGTTGATTGGAAGTGTAATCTTCCAGTTTGATTTGTCGAGTTATATTGATGATGTGGTCAGATTGACGATTGAACCGCTGACGAATTCATCCAGTCAGATGGTAAATGGGTTTGTATGGACACCTGAAATGACACAGGATGTCGCAAGACAGACGCAGCTTATGATTCCATTCGCCTTGGTGGTCACGTCTCTGGTCATGGCTCTAATCACACATCTCATTGCACGTCCGATTCTGAACGTTATGGGTGTGGTTGTACCGAAATTTCCACCTGCGCGTGAATGGCGTATGCCGCGTGCCCTGATCTGGTATTACTTCCTGGCATTGTTGTTCGAAGTGATATCCAGACAGAGTGACGGATCGTACTGGACCATGATTGCCATGAACTTGTCGCCTCTAATCAATTTGGGCTTCATGATTCAAGCTATCGGCTTCTTCTTCTTTCTCTCACATGCAAAGAAATGGAATCCGGTTGTACCATATTTGCTGGCGGCAGCAGTCTTCTTCATTGGACCGCTGCGGATTATCGGGATTATCGATCTGGCGTTCCCGCTTCGCGAGGCAATATCGAAACCAAAACGATAGGGTGATGAGTCATGCCTAAATTTCTGAAGAAACGCTGGCACGGCTACTATACCGTATGGGCGTTCATACTGCTGCTTCTGCTTGTTATGTTCGTGACCATCTACAACTGGACGCTTGGTTTGATTAGTCTGATACTGGCTTCGGCGCTGGGAATCGTCATGATTAAGGCGGAGCTCGCGTTCCGTCGTGAGCTTAACGACTACATTAATGGCCTGTCCATTCGGATTAAGCGAATGGAGGGAGAAGCGGTCAGCATGCTCCCATTCGGTATTGTGCTGTACAGCGAAGATCGTACCGTAGAGTGGCATAATCGCTTCGTCGCGGACATGTTCCAAGAGAAGACGATGGTAGGCAATCCGCTGCAAAATTTATTTCCTAAACTTCCTCAACCGAAGGAAAAAAAGGATGGGACCAAGGAGCCGTCCAAGGAACTTCATGACGAATTCCAACTGGATGATCGATATTATGGTGTTATCCATAATCCGCAGGAACGGTATGTATATGTCTACGAGATTACGGAGCTAGCCATTCTTCGTGATAAATATGAGAATGAACGCATTGCACTGGGCATTCTGGTTCTCGATAATCTGGACGAAGCAGCCCAAGGCATGGACGACCAGCAGCGAACTGCACTGATTGCCCGCGTAACAAGTGAGATCACGTCCTGGGCGAAACGGTATGAGGTGTACCTGCGCCGCCTCTCCTCTGATCGTTATCTCATGATGCTGAACTATAAGTCTTTGCAGGAACTGGAGCAGAGCCGGTTTGTCATTCTGGATGAAGTCCGTGAGATGACCGCTGATCTTAAGGTGCCAATGACACTAAGTGTAGGACTGGCATTTGGTTCGGATTCCATCAGTGAGATGGGAGAACTAGCTCAGTCCAGTCTGGATATGGCACTTGGCCGTGGTGGTGACCAGGCTGCCGTCAAATCTGGACAACGGTTGTCCTTTTACGGTGGGAAGTCTAACGCGGTTGAGAAACGTACACGGGTAAGAGCCCGGGTTATCGCACATGCATTGCGTGATCTGATGCAGGAGAGCGACCGGGTAATTATCATGGGCCACAAAATGCCTGATATGGATGCGATTGGTGCGTCTATTGGGGTATGGAAAGCGGCAAGTCTGTACAATGTGGAAGCACGAATTGTACTGGATGGGCCCAATCCTTCCATTGAACGCATGATGGAACAGGTAAATAAGGATGAAAAGCTGTCCAAAGCCTTTGTATCGCCGGAACAGGCCACCCAGATGATGACGGAGCATACGTTGCTCGTTGTTGTCGATACACACAAGGCATCCATGACAATGGAGCCGAAGCTGGTTCAATCCGCTACGCGTGTCGTGGTTGTGGATCATCACCGTAGGGGTGAAGAATTCATTAACGATGCTGTGTTGATCTATCTGGAACCATATGCCTCCTCGGCAGCAGAACTGGTGACTGAGCTACTCCAATATATTCACGACAAGGTGCAATTTACTCCACTGGAAGCGACGGCATTATTAGCCGGGATTACGGTGGATACGAAGCATTTTGCACTCCATACGGGATCGAGAACGTTTGAAGCGGCAGGCTTCCTGCGTCGTAGTGGTGCAGATACCATTATGATCCAGCGGCTGATGAAAGAAGATTTGTCAGAATATATTGCTAAGGCAGAAATCATAAAGCATGCTAAAATGGTATACGGGAACATTGCGCTGGCGGTCACAGACCCTGGCAACAAGATTCCACAGATGATGATCGCCCAAGTGGCGGACACATTGCTCAATATGACCGACGTGGTCGCTTCATTTGTCATTAGTGAACGACCGGATGGACTGATTGGCATCAGCGCGAGATCGCTGGGTCGCATGAATGTTCAGGTGGTCATGGAACGACTGGGCGGTGGCGGACATTTGACGAATGCTGCCGTGCAGCTTGAAGGAACGCTTGGAGAGGCGGAAAAACGGCTGACGAACGTACTGGCTGAAATCGAAAAGGAAGAGGGTTTGTTCGAATGAAAGTCATTTTTATAAAAGATATGAAGGGTCAAGGTAAAAAAGGACAAGTGAAGGAAGTGTCCGAGGGATACGCACAGAACTTCCTTCTGCCACGGGGAATCGCACGTCCAGCAACAGATGGAAACATGAAAACATTGGATAACCAGAAGGCAGCGGAAGACAGACGTAAGCAGGAAGAAAAAGCAGAAGCGGAAGCTCTGGCTAAAAAGCTGGAAGCTGAAGTGACTGAACTGAAAGCAAAATCTGGCGAAGGCGGCCGTCTGTTCGGAGCAATCACGAGCAAACAAATCGCAGAAGCTCTGGCAGCGAAAGGTCTGAAAGTCGACAAACGCAAAATTGAGCTGGACGAGCCTATTCGCACACTCGGCGTAACACAAGTCACCGTCAAGGTTCACCCTGAAGTGAAGGCTACCTTGAAGGTACAGGTAACGGAAGAGTAAGATGGGCGGCGAAATGTTATTCGACCGGATTCCCCCACAGAACCTGGAAGCCGAACAGGCCGTGCTGGGTGCAATCCTGTTGCAGGGCGAAGCCCTGATTACAGCGATGGAACGGGTGCAAACCGAGGATTTCTATGATAAACCCCATCAATTAATTTTTGAAGCGATGATCCAGCTTGGCGAGGGAAATCAGCCGATTGACCTTGTGACACTGACTTCGCTGCTGAAGGATAAAGGCGAGCTTGAGGACATCGGCGGCGTCAGTTATCTGGCGAAGCTGGCTCATGGTGTTCCGACTGCCGCGAACGTGGATTATTACGCTCAGATTATCGAAGAGAAATCCATGCTGCGTCGCCTGATTCGTACAGCTACGCAAATTGTGAGTGAAGGATACACGGGTGGTGAGGATGTCGCGGCTATGCTTGGAGAAGCAGAGCGGCGCATTCTGGAGATTTCCAACCGGCGTTCCAGTAGCGGTTTTATAGCCATTCAGGATGTACTGATGGAAGTATTCGACCGAGTAGAGACGCTGCATCAGAACCGGGGAACGACGACGGGCATTCCGTCAGGGTTCATCGATCTGGACAAGATGACCGCCGGATTCCAGCGGAGTGACTTGATTATTGTAGCTGCACGTCCATCTGTAGGTAAGACCGCCTTTGCCCTCAATATCGCTCAGAATGTAGCCATTCGAGCGCAGGAGACGGTTGCGATATTCAGTCTGGAGATGTCAGCCGCACAGCTCGTACAGCGTATGATCTGTGCAGAGGCCAATCTGGATGCGGGTGTCATGCGTATGGGTGACTTCAAAGGTGATGAAGATTGGCAGAAGCTGACGATGGGTATTGCAGCCTTGAATGAAGCCAATATCTACATTGACGATACGCCAGGGATCACCGTAGCTGACATTCGTGCGAAATGCCGTCGTCTCAAGAAAGAGAAAGGCCTTGGCATGATTCTGATCGACTACCTTCAACTGATTAGTGGACGCGGTAAAGCCGGCGAGAACCGTCAACAAGAGGTATCCGAGATTTCGCGTACACTGAAACAGATTGGACGGGAACTGGAAGTTCCGGTTATTGCCTTGTCTCAGCTGAGCCGGGGTGTAGAGCAGCGTCAGGATAAACGCCCGATGATGAGTGACTTGCGGGAATCGGGTTCGATCGAGCAAGATGCCGACATCGTTGCGTTCCTATACCGGGATGACTACTATAACCAGGAGACCGAGAAGAAAAACATTATCGAGATTATTATCGCCAAACAGCGTAATGGTCCGGTAGGTACGGTGGAACTGGTCTTCCTAAAAAACTTTAATAAATTCGTTAACTACGAGCGGGCACATAATGATGCCTTTGCCATGTAGGGGACAGGCACAGACTGCTTCCATTGGGAAAGTGAAATCGTCTGTCCCCGACATCAATCATTAGATTATATGAACTCATAAATACGTTGTGAATACGACATATAGCGTTGGATTTAAACGCGTAGCGTATAACCGGGGTTAGCCGTCAAGCAAGATTTGACTGGCTTCGCCGGTTTTTTGCGTCGCAATATAGAGTCAATTCCGAACATTAGAGTTTGACTATATCTAATTGTTCGCCATTTGATTTGACTTTGAAAAAAGGGACTGGTACACTAGTACTGCTGCGTTAAAGCAGCGAAAACCTTCCCTTGGATGTAAACCGAGGGGGATTTTCACTGTCCGTTAGCACGCTTCTCCGCTGGTAATTTCACTTCAAATTCCTGCCGAGATAGAGGACGGACAGACCAATACAAAGGTGCGCAAGGCACCCACGGAGGTATGTACTATGTCAACGGTAGTTGTAGTGGGAACGCAATGGGGAGACGAAGGTAAAGGCAAGATTACGGATTATTTGGCGGAATCCGCAGACGTGGTTGCACGTTACCAAGGCGGTAACAATGCAGGACACACGATTCTGATCGATAACAAAAAATATAAATTGACGATGATCCCATCGGGTATCTTCTACACAGATAAAGCATGTGTAATTGGTAACGGTATGGTTATCAACCCGAAGGCACTCATCGAAGAAATTAACTATATTCATGACAATGACTTTACGACCAAAAACCTGTCCATCAGCGAACGCGCACACATCATCCTGCCATATCACATGGTATTGGATGCATTGGAAGAAGAGAGCAAAGGCCCGAACAAAATCGGTACAACTGGCAAGGGAATTGGCCCATGTTACATGGACAAATCAGCTCGTATCGGTATTCGTATGGTTGATCTGCTGGATGCGGAAGAGTTCGAACTGAAACTGCGTCATTTGGTAAAAGAAAAAAACCGTGTAATTGAGCAAGTCTATGGCGGCGAGCCTGTAGATGTAGAAGAAATTCTGAAAGATTACCTGGGATATGCAGAAATTCTGCGTCCTTATGTGCGTGATACTTCAGTGGTGCTCAACGAATATATCGACGAGGACAAAAAAGTATTGTTCGAAGGCGCACAAGGCGTTATGTTGGATCTTGACCAAGGTACTTATCCATTCGTTACTTCATCCAATCCGTCTGCAGGCGGCGTATGTATCGGTTCTGGCGTAGGCCCAGCTCGTATTCAACAGGTTATCGGTGTGGCTAAAGCCTATACAACACGTGTAGGAGATGGTCCTTTCCCGACAGAGCTGCATGATGCAGTTGGTGACCAAATCCGTGAGACTGGACATGAGTACGGTACTGTAACTGGACGTCCGCGTCGTGTCGGTTGGTTTGACAGTGTAGTTGTTCGTCACGCTCGTCGTGTCAGCGGAATTACGGGTCTGTCCCTGAACTCCCTGGATGTAATGACAGGCCTGGAAACGGTGAAAATCTGCACAGGATACAAATTCCGCGGCGAGGTTATCACTCACTATCCGGCAAGCCTGAAAATGCTGGCAGAATGTGAAGCGGTATACGAAGAGCTTCCAGGCTGGAGCGAAGATATCACAGCAGCGAAGAAGCTGGAAGACCTGCCTGTGAACACACAGAACTATGTGAAACGTGTTTCTGAACTGACAGGCATTCCAATCGCCATCTTCTCTGTAGGTCGTAACCGTGAGCAAACGAATCAGGTTCTTCCTATCTACGAATAAGCAGCTAGGTTAACCCGGCAATACGAAGTTAAACGTTCATCCAAATGATATGTCTATATGGCATCATAGAGCCCCAGGTATCGCTTAATTAGCGATGGCTGGGGTTTTTCGCATGTCTTCCTGATATAATCCCTGAATTTCCGTCAATACTGGTTAACAGTAGACTCATAGATCCTGAAACATCGAATGTGATATGGGGTCGGAAAACGGAGGGAGAGAACGGGAATGAAGTTGCTTCAATGGTTCATTAAGATATTGCTTACCGTGATGCTGGTCAGTTCACTGACCCTGCTGACAACCGGATTAATCGTTCAGTCATATGTAAAATCGCTGCTGGCGAGTTTCAATATTCAGTGGGAAGGGCAGCCCATGGGGTTAACGGCCATGTTTCAGGGTGCATTAGGTGGTAAGTCCGGTGAAGAGAAGAAGCCTGGAACGGGAACGACAGATCAGCCGGCAGGAGCAGAGGAGGAACATGTTCCAGAAGATGCGATATCTGTCATGGGCAATGGAACAGAAAGCGGGGAAACAGGTGCGAATACAGGCAACAGCTCAGGAGAGGCTACGGGAACAGATGAGGGTCAAGGAGCAGGTTCAGGAACGAACTCTTCTGCTACGAATTCAAGCTCAGGGGGCACCTCAGCCGCGGGAACAGACGCAGATGCTGGCACAAATACGGGTACCGATTCTGGGACAACAACTGGCAACAATACAGCATCCGGCAACTCCACAGGTACGAACTCCACAGGTACGGCTTCTTCAGGGAATGATGAGATTGTAGTATCTCCGGATGACATCACAGGCAAGAAAGACAAGCTGCCGTTGGAGGAAAAAGAAAAGATTTTCAGCCTGCTGATGAACAAGTTGCCTCAGAAAGAGATGCAGCAAATCTCAGGCGCCATGGAAGGCGGCTTAACGGAACAGGAGCTGCGTGATATTGAGCAGGTGATCTCCAAGTATCTGACGAGCGAAGAATACGATAATCTGATGGAAGTCCTTCAGGCGGAATAAGCATACAATCCAGCCATATGAGGCACTCTATAGCAAGAGTTAACGAAATCCCTCACCAGAGATGATCTGGGGAGGGATATTCGGTTTGTATTTTTATGAAAAAGAAAACACATTTCGGTGGGTCTTAGAACCTAGTCTTAAAAAATGGTCAAAAGTACATAGTATACCTGAAGTAGAAGCGTTATGGGGAAGAATTCTGTTCTGCCATCTTATGGATAATACAGGAAAACCAAGCGTGGCGCGGCTTTGCGCTATGACGTGTACAGTTGAAATGAGTGTAAAACCTGTGTTAAAGTATACGGGTGTGATAAAAGGTTAAAATTTTGACACTTTTACGAGCGCAGCTAAAGTCCTGATTTGCGGACACCCGAATACAAATATCGACAAGCATGGGACAGACACACTGGGTGATGTCTTGACAGAAATGCGAACTGAGAAGTGCTGAAAAGGAGAGAATCATGAAAGGTTTCAGAGGCATACGCCAACCGGACAAAAACCGGGAACACGAACAATCCGGGGAACACCGGACGGCCGAAGACAAAAACAACATGAGCATGTCCAACTTCAGTGGAAACAAAAAGCGCGTTCTGGCCTCGCGCAAATGGATCATTACAGCAGCATGCGGTTTATTCATCGCTGCATCGATCGGATTCGCAGGCAAACAATACGTTGCTGCAAACACCGTCCCTTATTATAAAGTGATGGTTAAAGGAAATGAGATTGGTACCATCACGGATGAGGCGCAATTACAGAAATTATTTGCAGACAAAACCGATGAATTTCAAAATAAATATCCAGAGGCGGAAATGGTGCTGAACACAGACGGCATCACGACCGAAACCATTAAAGCATACAAACCCGTAGTCAACAGCGATGAGACGCTGGACAAGCTCGGCGACATGCTTACCGCCTATGCCAAGGGAGTAGAGCTCAAGGTAGACGGTGAAGTGATCGGCATTGTGAAGGATCAGGCAACAGCAGACGCGATTCTGGAACAAGTGCAGAACAAGTACATATCGGCATCGGCTGTGCGCAGTTCGCTCAAGACGAAGTCGGTATCAGCAAACTCATCGAAGAAAGCCGAGGGGCCAAGTACTACGCTGAAGTCGGTGGGCATCAAAGAAGATGTAGCGACAGATGTGGTGAAGGCTGATCCAAACAAAATATGGGATGTGTCCGAGGCGGTTGAAGCTTTAACCGTTGGTAAAGACGCGCCTGTAACTTATGTCGTGCGTGAAGGAGATACGATCTCTTCCATTGCCGCCAAATACGAAATTACGCAAAGCGAAATTCGCAAACATAACCCGGGCATCAAAGAAACGTCGCTGCAAATTGGGGACGAGCTTACACTGACGGTGCCAAAACCAGCCGTTACTGTTAAATCGGTAGAACAGGTGGTTGAACAGATTGAGATTAAACCGCAGGTGGAAGTACGCAAAAGTGCTGAGCTCAAAGCAGGCACAACCAAAGTGGTGCGTCCAGGTCAAAGCGGTCTGAAAAGCATGCAATATCGGATAACGAAGGAAAATGGTGAAGTCGTTCAGGAGGAATGGCTTGGCCAGGAAGTCATCAAAGCAGCGGTTACTGAAGTGGTTCTGAGTGGAACCAAAGTGGTCGGTGAAGGTACAGGCGAATTTGCTTGGCCGGTATCAAACGCTACGATGAGCAGCAGCTTTGGACAACGCTGGGGTCGTCAGCACAAAGGTGTCGATCTTGTCGGTAATCGGGACGTGAAAGCGTCTGATGAGGGCGTGATTACTTTTGCAGGACAGAAGAGTGGTTATGGCAATGTTATTATTATTAACCATCGTAATGGATACGAAACACTTTATGGGCACTTGAACAGCATTGGTGTTAAGGTTGGACAAGTCGTTGAAAAAGGTGAAAGCATCGGCGTCATGGGCAACACGGGCCGTTCGACCGGAACGCATCTGCATTTTGAGATTATCAAGAACGGAACGGTGGAAAATCCGTTGACATACTTGAACTAGTTATATCGCAATCGAGGGCAAGGTTGGCAGTTGATGCTGACCTTGTTTTTTGCTGCTGTAAAAATTTTTCAGTTTGGGCTGCACATTGGCCCTGATCGGGATGTGACGGTGCTTCAGGTATGTTAAACTATAGACTATAGGCAACAAGCCATATGATATAGACTATATTCAATGAAATCGTAGGAAACACAATTTATATAAGTTGAATAAGAGAGATAGACCGCTCAGGCGGATCAAGCAGGATATAGGGGTGAAGACAGCCGATGCAGGGGAAGATTTTGGTGGTGGACGATGAACAGCCCATTGCGGACATTCTGAAGTTTAATTTGGAAAAAGAGGGGTACGAGGTCATCTGCGCTTTTGATGGCATTCGTGCGGTTGAATTGGCGTTATCCGAGAAGCCGGATCTGATGCTGCTGGACCTGATGCTGCCAGGTAAGGATGGTATGGATGTGTGCCGCGAGGTGCGTGCCCATCTGGAGATGCCGATCATTATGCTGACTGCAAAGGATGGCGAGATCGACAAGGTGCTCGGTCTGGAGCTGGGAGCGGATGATTACGTAACAAAGCCTTTCAGTACGCGCGAGCTGCTCGCGCGGGTGAAAGCACAGATGCGCAGACGGCAGAAGCCTGCCATCACGGCAGAAGCGCCGGAAGATGATGAGAAGCAGGTCATGCGTTTATTTGATCTGGCGTTTGATATGGACATGTATACAGCTTACAAAGGCGGCGAACCGCTGGATCTGACCCACCGTGAGTACGAACTTCTCTATTATATGGCGAAGCATTCCGGCAAGGTCATGACACGTGAACATCTGCTGCAGGCGGTGTGGGGATATGAATATTTCGGGGATGTGCGTACCGTGGATGTTACGATTCGTCGTCTGCGTGAGAAGATTGAGGAGAACCCGAGCAAACCGGAAACGATTCTGACTCGCCGCGGGCTGGGTTATCTCGTGCGCAGTCCCAAAAGCGTGGGGATATAATGGGGCGTTTCTCGCGATTTTCGTTCTTTCGAACGATTCAGGCGAAACTGATTATTATCTATGTACTGCTGATTCTGATTGCGATGCAATTGATCGGCGTTTATTTTGTCAGTGCGATGAAGAACTCGTTAACCAGCAACTTCACTGAGGATTTGCAGGCACGGGCTGAGATGCTCTCTGTACTTGTAGGGGAGACGATGGCTGGTGGGGAAGCTGAGGCTGGCGAGGACAAAACGGAAAACCTGCGTGTGTTGGTTAACAATCTGTTCAACATTAATGGTGCCGAAATTCAGGTACTGGATGCCAGCGGCAAAGTGCTGACCACCTCGCTCAGTTCCCATTCGGACTATGTTGGGCGCAAAAACACCCAAACCGTTGTCAGCCGTGCGCTGCAAGGCATTCGGGACAATGAGGAATATATCGTGGATGAGGATAATGTTCGCAAAAAGGTCGTTGCCAAGCCGGTGCTGTCCGGCGGCAAGATTATCGGCGCGGTTTACATCGCCGCCTCCATGAATGAGTTATATGCCACAATGGAGGGCATTAACAAGATTTTTATCTCCGGAATTTTGATTGCCTTGGTATTAACTGCGGTGCTCGGTGTCATTCTGTCACATACCATTACGCAGCCGATCAAGGAAGTCACCCGAAGGGCGACGGCGGTCGCGGAAGGCAACTTCGATCAGCAGACCCCTGTATTCGGAACGGATGAGATTGGACAGCTCAGTCGGGCGTTCAACTATATGACCAGCAGATTGCGAGATGCACTCTCCCAGAACGAAGAGGAGAAAGAGAAGCTCACGTCCATTCTGACCAATATGAGCGATGGCGTGGTCGCAACGGACGAATATGGCAAAGTCATTCTGGTGAATCGCCGTGCCAGCAGCATTCTGGGCATGCGTCCGGCGGACATTGAGGGACGACACTTTGCCGTATTGCTCGGTATTGATCCGGAAGATGCAGAGGCGTTAGCCAGTGGTTTTACAGGTTCGACACTGCTCCAGATTGCACCTGCGGGACAAGAAGATCCCGTTGTCATTCGCATGACGTTTACACCGGTTCATCGTCGTGAGCTAGGCATTACCGGTACGATCGCTGTGCTTCAGGATGTTACCGAGCAGGAAGAACTGGAAGCGTCACGACGTGAATTCGTGGCGAATGTCTCCCATGAGCTACGTACACCACTTACCACCATCAAAAGCTACGCGGAAGCGCTGGATGATGGGGCTCTGGAAGATCCGCAGCTCGCTGGACGATTCGTTGGAGTAATCCAGAATGAGACGGAGCGTATGATTCGCTTGGTTACGGATCTGCTGCATCTGTCCAGGCTCGATTCCAAGGAAGCGATGCTACGCAAACAGCCAACCGATATCATGGAGATGTTGGAAGAAGTGTCGGACCGTTTTTCGTTCCAGATGCATCAGAAGGATATTCAGCCTGTGCTTTCTGTGGAGAACGGGATTCCAGCGGTTCCGCTGGATCGCGACCAAATTGATCAGGTGCTTGATAATGTCGTGTCCAACGCGCTGAAATACACGCTCGAAGGTGGCACAATTACTATTGCGGCCAGACGCAATGATGATCATACTCTCGCCATATCGGTGACCGATACGGGGATGGGGATTCCACAGCGGGATTTGGATCGCATTTTTGAACGGTTTTATCGGGTAGACAAGGCTCGTTCCCGCAGTATGGGCGGCACAGGGCTTGGGTTGTCCATTGCCCGGGAAATTGTGAAGGCCCACGACGGCAATATCTCACTGGAGTCCGAGGTGGACGTGGGGACGACGGTAACGTTCACACTGCCCATGCGTGAGGAAGGAGGTGAGCACCTTGAAAGAGCGGATTAAATCGCTGGTGCTTGCTTCCCTCGTCGTTGCCAGTTTGGTACAAAGTTACTTCCTGATCTATCGTTTGCCCGGCGGGGGCGATTCGATTGTGACGTCAGAGACGAACTATGTAAAAACCGAAAATATGGGCCAGGAGCGCAATATTGAAGATTTAATTTTCCCTGATCAGATGGTTATTCATCTGGGAGAGGACAAACATACGGTGTTTTATCCGGGCAATACGTTCTATCAGTTGATCTATTCACGGTTGCAGGGGCGTACGTTTGATGATTTCCAGCGTCGGAGCGTGCAATCGGTCAACTGGGATCAGATTCGCAAGGAGAATCCTGGCTTTGAGCTGTCGTTCAAGGAAGGCATCCCTGTAGCGTTGTTACAGCGCGTGATGCGGCTCGGGACAGACTCTCTCTTCCAGGGGGAAACGATTAACCGGATCTCGATCTATACGGCCAAAAATGAAACCAAGGCTCACGCCCTGTTCTTCAGCGCCAAAGGCGATGTGGTCTACGAGGCGACGCAGGCGGATCTGACCGTACAGGACGTGCAGCAGCATGTGGACTTCGGCAGCAGCTGGACACCTTATACGCTGATGGATGGCGGGTATTATATCCCGGCTGAAGCACTGGAAACGATTGAGGCTGACGTGCCTACAGGCCAGTTCACTGTCGAACAAATGCAGCGCAGCCTATTCTTTGATCCAAGCATGACCCGAAACATTCGGGAAAAGGATGGATCGGAGATCTATACAGACAGCAAACGCAGTCTGCAAGTGAAGCAAGAACAGCGCTGGATTAGTTATACCGATCCGGCGGCACCGCCTGCGGGACAGATTGATGCAGCGAAGGATGCGCTGTCCGCGGTTGATTTTGTGAATCAGCACGGTGGCTGGAAAGGTCGATCACGCATGATGCTGGATACTACCGATACAAAGACGAAGCTTCAGTTCCAGCAATATTACAGCAGCTTCCCGATTATGGACTCGATGCAGTTCCGGTTCGGCACGATCAGCATGGAAATGCAGCAGGAGACAGTGTCCAGTTATGAGCGTTCGCTCGAATATCTGAACGAAGGCGCGGAGACGAAGAAATCGGTCACCCTGCCCGGTGGGGACAAGCTGAAGGCGCTCATCCAGAAGGTGGCGGGTACCAATCGTAAGGTCGTAGACGTGTATCCGGCGTACCGTCCATCCAGCATTGAGGATGGGATGAAGCTGATCCCGGTATGGGTAATCCGCTTCGGAAACGGGGAGGAAACCACCGTTTCTTGATGGGTTATAGTCATTAAACATAAGGTGGGCTGCATTATCCACTCCGCGGTCAGAACAACCTTCCGATCGCTGTTATTCCCAGATTTCATTGATTCCCTTTAGTTAAAGGGAGAAATCCGGGAATAAAGGCGAGCACTACGTTTCTTCAGGTTTTTTCTGCCCTCTCCGTTATCGTGAAGCATTATGTTCAAAGTCTATAAAAGACTAAAGTAGCAGTGGCAGGTTGGGCAACTATAGAAAGTATTTCAAGAAGTCTAATGAAGGAGGTGTATGTTTTGGATTGGGGACGGGCGAAAAATGTGTTGATCTATGCCTTCCTGCTGCTCAATCTGGTGCTGGGATACCAGATCTGGATGGATGCGCGGGAGACGGCCGGAGCCAATCTGGACTTCACCTCACTGGCGGATAATACACAGCAGGCGATGGAGGAGAAGGGCATTCAGGTGCTGGCTCCTATTCCGAATGAGACGCCGAAGCTGCCGAAGCTGTCGTATGAATTCATTGAAGATAACAAGACAGGCATTGATGTTGAACTGGAAAATACCGTGGACAGCAAGCTGATCTTCTCGCAAAGCGAGTTGGAGGATGCACTACAAGACGAGATTCCCCAGATCGGTACGTATCGATGGGATCAGTTGATGGCGGAGGATGGGGCATTTGTGCTTCATCCGTTAGTGGATGGCAAATGGCCGCTCTTCAATGTTAGTCTGGAGCTATTCTACAGCGATCAGAAAATTACGGGTTACCGTCAGACTCCGGTGCGGATTACGACAGCGGAGGAAAGCGATCAGCAGGTGCTTCCGGCTTCGAAGGCGCTGGGTACGCTGATCGAGAACTTTTTGCCAAATGATGCGATTGTCAAAGATATTCAGTTGGGCTATTACGGCCAGTTGTTCAATTCAGATATGCAGGTGGCGATGCCGGCATGGCGGTTCGTGCTGGAAAGTGGCGAAGTGTTGTACGTGCAGGGCATCAGTGGGGATGTATTCAGTCCCAAGACAGACAAACCAGGGGAGTAATGCGTTATGGGGATATATTTTACCGTGTTATCCAGCGGTTCGACAGGGAATGCCACGGTTATACAGCATGGGGGCACATCCCTCATGATTGATGCAGGTCTCAGCGCGAAGCGGCTGGAGGCATTGTTTCTGGAACGGGAGATTTCGGGAACGGAGCTGGACGGGATTCTGGTTACACATGAACATTCCGATCACATTAAAGGACTAGGCGCGATGTCTCGGAAATATAATTTACCAATCTATGCAAACACGAATACGTGGGCCGCACTGGAGAAGTCCGTGGGGGCGATTCCAGAGGAAAACCGGAGGGTGTTTGAGACGGGTGAAAAGCATGATTTTGGCTCCCTGCGCGTGGAATCTTTCGGCATCTCCCATGATGCAGCGGAACCGGTAGGTTACACGTTCGACGATGGCAGTGAGAAGTTGTCCGTCGCGACGGATCTCGGATATATGAGCGACAAGGTTCGCGATGCGATCTCGGATTCGGATGTACTTGTGCTGGAGGCGAATCATGATGTCGAATTGCTGCGCATGGGGCGGTATCCATGGAACACCAAGCGCCGCATTCTGAGCGACATTGGGCATTTGTCGAACGAAGCGGCGGGAGCTGCGCTTAGTGAACTGATGAACGGACGCATCAAACGCACGTATCTGGCACATTTGAGCCGGGATCATAATATGATGGACTTGGCGAAAATGACCGTGCGTGATGCGATGGAGAGCCGTGGTTGCTTTTATCGGGATCATGAGTTCAAGCTCTGTGATACGTATTATGATCGGCCTACGCCATGGGATAGGGTGGGTGAGCCATAAAGCTGTCAAGTTCGGTAGCTTTGCGCTCCACTTCCTCGCGGGTCAGAATGCCTTTGTCGACGAGCAGTTCAATAATCGTGCTTAGGGCAAGGGTATTGCGGTAATGTTCTTCCTTGAGATCGGCCAGCTTGGCCGCCATATGAACTTCATCCATGGCTGTGAGTGTACGCGTGCGATCCATAATGTGAATCCTCCTTCTATGAAGCTTCGAATTGTCTTTTACTATTATTGTAGTCAGGCTTGATGGAAAACATTCCTCTTTTTGCCGCTATAATTACACGTAAGGGACGTGTATGCTGAACCAGGGGCTGCATTTTGCTTAAGAAGATGAAAAAGTTCACGGGAATAGGCAAAATTGCGCTTAACGATCTGAGTTTTGTGGTGATAGATACTATGGACCTTTATTGTTAAGCGCGTTATAGCGGAAATTTCCGTTAATCTTCGTAATTATGCAACTTTTTAAGATTTGGCGTGTTTAGTATATAAGGAGCTTTTATAGTAGAGGCTGTTTTGCGCGCAAAAAGGCATGTCGTAGAATGCGAGAGCATTTCTGATAGAGTCACAGGCAGAATGGGATGTCCGTTCTGTTGTACATAGACGCTTCATTTCGAGTTAGTGGGGATGGCAGCGATATGCAAAACGATTTTTTATGCAAGAAGGCATGGAAGAATGAGTTGGGGTCTTCACGTAACGGAGACGGCAGAAGGAACCTGAAGAAACGGAGTGCTCGCCTTTATGAACAAATTTTTACCTTATTAGAGGGTAATCAATAAAATTTGTGAGTAACAGCGATCGGAAGGTTCGTCTGCCGGCGGAGTGGGCTATGTGAGAACACCATCGTTGGCCATGCCAAAACGATCGGGCGGCAGTCAGGGTCTTGATGCGTGACAACGAAGGGGAGAGGATCACGATGGGATTGTTTGGAGACGATTTTTATTCAACCAAAGTATCAAGACGCGCCGAACCTGAACAGAAAGGTAAACTTCAGATCATTCGCCCTGGAGGCAGGGGCAGAGGACGGGACCGCTGGCAGAATCCACGTAAGTCACGCTCGGGCTTTAGCTCCACGGTCAAGGTAGCCGTGATCAGTTCGGTAATCAGCTCCATTGTGACCGTTACGCTGTTCAGCTTTATCATGCAGCCTGCATCATTACCTCTGGCTAACGCTGCAGGGAACGGCGGAGGCGGTACACAGACAGCGCAGGCGGCTGATCCGTACGACCGGATTATCCAGGCAGCGGCGAAGGTTCGCCCTTCTGTGGTGAGTATCGTGAACCATAAAACGGGCAGCAGCCTGTCGATGGAGGATTCCGCGTTGGGATCAGGGGTCATTTTCAAGAAGGAAGATGGCAAAGCCTACATCATGACCAACCATCACGTCGTGGAAGGCGCGAGTGATCTGGAGATTGTAACGGTGGATGGGGAAACGCATAAGGCGAAGCTGGTGGGCAAAGACCGGGTGAGTGACATTGCGGTATTGTCTGTGCAAGATGATAAGGGCATCGGTCCAGCCGCTGAGCTTGGTGATTCCAGCAAACTTCAGCGCGGTCAAACGGTGCTGGCGATCGGTAATCCACTCGGTCTGGGTGGCACACTGACATCCGGTATTGTGAGTTATACAGATCGGATCTTGCCGGTATCCATTAATCAGGATGGTGTGTACGACTGGGAACAAAACGTAATCCAGACGGATGCGGCGATTAACGAAGGCAACAGTGGTGGAGCGTTGGCCGATCTGAACGGCAAATTGGTCGGCATCAACACGATGAAGATCTCGGATACAGGTGTTGAAGGCCTCGGCTTTGCGATTCCGATGAACGAAGTGATGAAGACTGTCGATTCCCTGCTGCTGAATGGCAAAGTATCTCGTCCATATCTGGGTGTGTATACCGTCGATCTGAGCAATCCATACGCCCCACTGGATGACGAGCAGCGTAAAGACCTGAAGCTGCCATCCCACGTGGACAGCGGTGTGGTTGTGCTGGAGGCGTCCGGTCCAGCATCCGAAGCGGGCATGAAGCTGAATGATGTCATTACGGAATTTGATGGGCAAAAAATTACCTCTACGCTGGATCTGCGGAAATATCTGTACGATAAGAAGAAGATCGGCGATACGATTGAAATCACCTTTTACCGGGATGGCAACGCCGAGAAGGTGTCGGTGAAGCTCACGGATAAACCGGAGTAAAGAATTGCTCTCATGTGCATGGCACACAGAAATACACAGAAATAGGGTAATAAAAGAGAGTCGGTCAACTCGTTGATCCGCTCTTTTTTATTGCACTAATCTTGATTTACATATAAACCAAATTCATGAGGTTACAGAGGGGATTTTGTCGGTTCCCAATGATAGGTTAGGACCAGAGCCAAAGTCTCTGTTATAAAGGGTTTCATTTATGGTAAACTGTTGGGAATGTGTTGGTGATGGGCGGCTGTGCGAGTAACATCTGTTTGTCGATCTGTATTCTAATCTGGAGTGGAAGGGGTTATTTCAATGAAACGTTTGACGAAAACCATGTTGGGTGGAACAGGCTTGGTATCTGCGCTGTTTGTTTTGTCCGCATGTACTTCTGAGGTGTCCCCGTCAGGGACTGCTGATGTTAGTGGTTTACAGGAGAAGATTACAGGTTTGGAGAAGAAGCTTGCTGATCAGAGCGAGAAGAATAGTGAGCAGAACAAAAAGATCGCGGATCTGGAGAAAAAGCTGGAAGAGCTGAGCTCCACCGTGATTGCGGTGAATGAGCCTGGAGGTAAAGCACCTGTTGGCTCGGGAAACAACGGATCGGCTGGAAAGGGCGATGGGGTGCTGATTACGTTTGCCCAGTATGAAAAGCTTGAGGTTGGCATGGCGGTAGAGGAAGTTATCGATATTCTTGGCGGTGAAGGCGAAGCATTGAGCGAAGCGGAAAATATGGTGGTTTATAACTATAAGGGCACCGGGGGTTCGGGAGCCAATGCAGTAATCGCATTCCAGGGCGGCAAGCTGCTGACGAAGGCGCAGTCGGGGCTGGAGTAAGATACACTATCCATTGAGGATGGATTGAATACAATAGGACGATGGCTTTCATACGTGCAGTAATATGAATAGTAACGAATGAGTGGGATAGATTCGGAATTTGGAGAAGTGTTACTTTGGGATGCCAACCGGGTGTCGAGAAGTGACGCTTTTTTGGTTTTTTTTGTGCTGAAATGAGAGGATTGACGGAAGTTGGACACGATAAATGGGGGCTAGGGGTTTCTTTTCCGCGGCAGGTGTGATAGAACAGAGAAGTGGCTATCCTGTATGGATAAGCGGTTGTGAATCGGGAGCATAGCTGGATACAGAAAGGATGCTTGAACGGATGTACGTTGTATGCAAAGAACACGTGGACATCGCCATCGACATGTTTGTTGATGAGTATGAGGACGCTCCGGATATCGTTGATCTGAAGGAGACGGAATTTGCCGATTGGGACCCGCCTGCGAAGTGCGCCGAGTGCGAACAAAAGGCCGAGTATCTGGTCGTCTAGCGTACTGTGTAGGCATCCGCAGTTGGTGCGTCTGTCATGGATGCACTCGCTCGCCTGCCATCCGGTATGAACATCACAGGTAAGGAGCAAAGAGAGCGTGTCGGAGCGCTCTTTTTGTGTTTTTGGCGTGTTTTGCCTGTAATAGCGTGTCTCAGATTCTTTAGATTTAAAGGAGACGAAATGGAGCTAGCTAAGGTGTGAGGAGTTCGTTAGCTTTATTTATTGGAACAAACGATGGGCTTGAAGCATCTTACTTATAGATTATTTCGCAGAACGATTAGGAGGAATGAATCTTCATGTTGATTCAGATTATTGGCGTAGGCAAACTGAAGGAAAAATATTTGACGCTGGGCATTCAGGAATATGCCAAGCGACTCGCCCCGTACATCAAGTTTCAGATGATCGAGGTCGCAGACGAAAAAGCGCCCGACACCCTGAGCGAAGCTGAGGTGCGGGCGGTGAAGGAGCGCGAGGGTGAACGCATCCTCGCGCATGTGAAGAGCGAGGCGCATGTCGTTGCGCTCGCATTGGACGGCCAGCTCTGGAGTTCCGAGGAGCTGGCTATGGAGATCGACAAGCTCGGCACGTATGGGACGAGCCATGTCGTGTTTGTCATCGGAGGAAGCCATGGGCTCTCCGATGAGGTATTGCGCCGCGCGAAGCAGCGCTTGAGCTTCGGGCGCATGACCCTGCCGCATCAGCTCATGCGGCTGGTACTGGTGGAGCAGATTTATCGCGCGGTGAAGATCAATCGGAATGAACCGTATCATAAATAGAGCGAAAATACTTTCAGGGGTTCAACACCCCTCGGCTCCACCATGTAAATCCACAACCGCGTGAGGTTGTGGATTTTTGCTATTACAGGCTCGATTCATGATGTTAAACTAACATGAAAATGCTCCCTAGCGGCAGACAGGCCGCGAGTTGTTTGGCTCGCGGCCTGTTCTTTAATACGTTATATTTATCTATTTCGCTAACAGATTATAGAGCACCTGCGCCATTTCCGCCCTTGTAGTCGTGCCTGTGGGGGTGAGCTTTCCGGCGCTGCCGCCGATGCTTCCTGTTTCGACCAGCAAAGTCATGGCTTCTTGCGCCCAGGAATCGATCAGACTGGCGTCGGTGAAATCAGAGAGCGTCTTATCGGTATTACCTTGTGGAAGTTTTCCGATAACCTTCAAGGCATTATAGAGCAGGGTGAACATTTCCTGGCGTGTGATATCCTTTTCAGGTGTGAAGCTATTGTTACCCGCGCCTGAGGATATGCCGAGCCGTTTTGCCGCTGCAAGATAGCCGGTATAGTAGGTGCTGCCTGCATCAGAGAAGTTATCCTTCGGATTAGTATCCGCTGCTATGCCATATGACTTCATCAGCATGACAAGGAATTCTCCACGGTTCAGGTTGGTATCCGGGTTGTAATTCCCGTCGCTTGTACCAGTGGTAATCTCTCTTGCAGCTATAAAGGATACCGCTTTGCCATACCACGTGCCTGCTGCCACATCCTTAAAGCTAACTAGATTGTAGCTTACGGCGTAGTTGCTGAAATGGGTGGCGGCAAAACTCACGCTTTCTGTGACCGGGTTATATCGTCCGTTTGGTATGGAGACCGCTTTGCCGTCACCATCGATGTACCAGATAACAATGCTTTCAGGGTATGCAAGTTCGTCCGCTTTCGGTGTATAGGGGATGGATATCATGACCGGTGCATTGGGATTATTCCACTCGATCTGCTTTCCACCTATACTCACTGTCAGTTGAATCAGCGGCCTTTCGCCTATGGCTGTCTTTACGCTGTCAGGCATACCTGATTTATCACCCTGGCTGATGGTGATTTCTGCTTTCTGTCCTTCTAATCCCCTGATATTTGCCAACATACCCGCAGGAAGAGTTATACTGCCTGTATTGGTATTTAAGACTAAAACCCTTTTCCTATCTGGCGCGGACAGGTAATCAACGGGAATCCCCAGGGTAAAAGCATTCACACCAGGGATGGAAGGTATCGTGATAATGATCGTTTCCTCTTCAATGGGCATACTTTCCCCAAGGGCTCTCAGGTCTACTGCCGCACTTCCTGCCTCCGTATTTGTAATAATAGGAAGGGTAGTGCCTGATAGGCCGGTTCCAGATATATCTGCATAGTAAGTCGACGTGATAGGGGGATTGCTGCTACTGCTACTGCTACTGCCGTTACTGCCGCTACTGCTACTGCCGCTACTGCTACCACCTCCACCGCCTCCACCGCCTCCATTGTACTTCCACTTAGCAAATAGGGTGAGGTTATCGGTTACGGTATCTACGTTGTATGTCCATGCGTTCGTATAGGAGGCTTCCTTATACCAGCCAATAAATGTATAGCCTGATAATGTAGGTGCAGCTGGTGCGATTATTGTGGAGCCTGAGGTAACGCCGCTAATATTGGATACTGGACTTCCGCCCTGGGAGTCAAAGGTGACCGTATAGGTTGGGGCTGTGGAAGTTACCGTTACCGATGCCGAATTGTTGGTTGTGTCTGGGTCGGTCTGATCAGCGTGCGATATTGTCGCTGTGTTTGTTTGCGCATCCAGCGAGACAACTCTGGCTTGGAGCATGAGAGATACAGGAGAAGCTACCGAGACAGCTCCGATAGACCAAGTTCCTATTATTGATGAGTAGGTTCCTTGACTTGGCGTTGCAGCTACGAATGTCAGACCGGCAGGCAGCAAATCGGTTACAACGACACCTGTTGCACTGTCAGGCCCATTATTTGTAGCAGTAATGGTGAACGCTATTGTGTCTCCAACATTTGGTGTTGCGTTACTCACCGTATTGGTGATGCTGAGGTCTGCCTGTTGGGGAGTTACCGTTACAGAACAGTCGCTGGAAGAGGTGGAAGCGATATTGTTAGAATCGCCAGAGTAGGTTACATTCCAGGTATACGTGCCGGTTACCGCCTCTGAGGGGGTAAGGGTGAATCCTGTTGGAGTCGTATAAGTTCCATTTCCATTAACAGTGACTGTCTCAGTATCAACAGTGGCTCCGCCGGGAGCTGACAGACTGAATGTAATGGTACCGGTCGGATAATACCCTCCGGTTAGGTCCACGGAAGACCTGAGCAACGTGTCGAACGATCCGATCGTGGCGGAGGTAGTGGTGGCGGTGCCGGTTGCAAGGGTAGTAGGTGCCGCGTTCACGATAGTTTGGACTTGATTACTGGAAGTATTATTGTCCGAAATAACATCATCAGTAAAGCTTGCAGTCCAGATATACGTGCCGGCTATCCGTCCAGTGGTGGGGAGAGTGGTTGACACAGTAATTGACTTATTTCCAGAGACATAAAGGGGAGCAGTTAATAAGCCGCTGGGTGTAGTCAGTGTGGTCTCAATCCAGCCTGTAGGGGCGGTCCCCCCAGTAAAAGTCACATTCGCAGAGAGCGTCACGGTACCGCTGCTGGGCAGCGTTATGTTGGAGGTTGTAGTAGTCATAACAAGTGAAGGTGGAGCGTCTGCAGAAGCCGTACCGGTTACAGGAAGTGCTATTGCAAGTATAACTAGAAATACAAGTATTTTTCGTAAACTCATCGTTGATTCAAACCGTTTGTTTTTATTCTCCATTACGATTCCGCCTTTTTATCGTGATATATACTTTCCAAGTTAAGAGCATAGCGTACGCTTGCTCTGTGCCGTAATCTGGACACCAGCACAAACACCAAAGACAAACGACTACTTTTTGAAGTGCCGTAATTTATGAATTCTGTAACATAACCCTTCTTTCTCCGCGCAAAAAGCTCCTATGATTCGACTCTACAAGTCATCATAAGTTGAATCATATGAGTTTGTAATCCTACTAAAGTAGTACGCGATAAAAAAGACACACAAAGAGAATAGCTCGCTTTTCGGTTTGTTAATCCCTCAATTGCAGCCATTCGATAAACGTATCCAATTCATCATGCGATGTTCGTGGCGATTGCTGCTTATAGCACATGCTAGGGGCCACCATTGGCTATCTTAATAGGAGAGGGCAGTGCGCCGTTCGCCAGCGCAGTGTCCAAGACCAGATCGGCAGACTGTCTTTTGATACAGTTACACAAAGAAGTCAATCGTGGGGTTCCTTCGATTTCGCTCTACTTATGATACGGAGAAACGTATCATAAGTAAGCTGGAACGACAATAATTAATACAGCTGCTGTGCAGGGTCTCGATGTTCGGTTCCCTTTCGGTGGCTTCAAGCAATCTGGTATTGGTAGCAACTTTTTAGAGAAAAAAATTAACCCATATCTGATGAAAGTGACCCTGACGCTTGATCTTGAACGAATAAGTAGGGAACGCTAGGCTTGTTGACGAAGCATGAAGAAAATAAGAATTTGGGGCTAAGACGGTGGATAATGGGTGCCAAAGAGTGAGATAAAATCTGGTGACAATCAAAATAACAAGAAATAAAGAAGCCACTCCATTTTTTGGAGTGGCTTTGTACTCAGCTATTATACGGTGAACGGTATAGTAGCGATAGTGTTAAAGCAAAGGGTCGAGTTAAAGTTACAATATCAAATCAGCCCGATGGAGACTGTGTAAAGACTACATTGTAGCTTGAACGACGGCTATTTTCTACCTAGTGACTCCCAAATTCCATGGAGCCAAGAGTCGAACTCAGCATCTTTGTCGCCCTCGTAAGTATCATAAATATCCAGACGTGTCTTTTGCAGTTTTTCCTTAAATTGCTCAAATGAGTGATCTGCAGGAAGGCTTTTTTTAATCCGTAGCAAAATTTTGTTAAGGCCCTTAAACAGCTCGCCCTTATTTTTAGCAGGCATTTGTACATCTTCATCCAACTGCTTGAGCTTGAGATATGCGGCTTCGCGCACTTGGAACACTTGGTCATTTGTCAAAACATTTTGCAGCAATTTAATGGTAGGGGCTGTATCCCAGTTCCCCAATTCATTCACCGCATTAAGTCTTTCTCTCCAGTTTGCTGTCCCTTTGCTCGCCCGTTTGAGCTCTTCAAAGTTTTCCGGTAGTTCGTTAACTGCTCCAATATCATGGTTGTTCGTCAAAGTACAATCTCCTTAATCATCGCCATCTCGGCAGAATGATGAATGTTAATCAGGTAAACACCATTATAGCACGAACCTGGCTAAACTACTTCATTAAAGCCGATTGGTTAGCCTAAAAATCACATTCACCAATTCATGTTTTGTATGTAATCACTCATATAGATGTATCAACATATCTATTCTCCTTGGCAATCTTTTTTCTTTTAATGAAGTCTACCGTATACACCCAACCAATCAGTCCACAGAAAACAAAACCAAATGCATGCAGAGATCCGTAAACGGGAATGAAATCAAGTATGGTTAAGAAAAATACCTTTTTTAGTAGCGGATATAAAATGGAAAGCACAACAACCGTGTAAAAGGCTAGACAAGATAGGCCTAAAAAGAAGGTCGCCTTATTATCCAAAGCGTTTTTCCTCAAGTAAGCAAGGAGATAAGCGGTGTAAATCACAATATTACAGGCGAACAAAGTGACACCAATGTATTCAATTGGCTTGGAGAAAATCATACCAATAGCAATCAAGATGGGTCCGATGATATCGATGGCAACGACCCAAGGATACCAGCTTTTCTTCGTCATGATGCGTCCAAGTTCACCAATAAAAATTGGAACGATGGCAGATGAGAAATGAAAGTGGAGCGAGCTTAACGCGTGCGTTGCAGGATTAGCTTGGAAGAGGTTCAATTGATATTGAGATAAGGTAAACCAAATGCCCCCGATAAAAAAATAAACAAGCCCCGCACCAATTGCTATTTCCGCTGCGTTTCCTTTAGAAATCACAATAGTGGTCAAGCCATAGATGCCAAGCAGCAGTGTGAACAGTAGCCACCCAAGGGACAGAATCCCTGGGATTGCCGTACTTTCTAACCCCCACATCTTACTACTCATTACCGAGGCTAGGGTAAGAAGCGCAGCGGGAAACTGAAGCCATTTAATAGCAGCATAAACCATTCGTTGATGTTTATTCTTTTCGTCATGGTTCATAAGTAAAATCACAAGAGGTACAATGACGAAAGCCGCAAAAAGTAGAAACTTTTCAACAAGTTCGAATTGAAAGTAATCAAGATAAAATATCAGAATGGTTATGATTCCACCGGGGAACGCTGGTGCTAATAATGATTTCATTAATTGCTTCAAGAAACGATTCATGGGGTTTCCTTTCTAACTACGTTTATCGTAATAACTGCCTGCATCCAGTTGTGCAGCGTTCTTTAGTATAGATCGGCAATTCTTCTTTTAGTAATCTAACACATTAATTTGTCAATATATGAAAATAAGCTTATCTTACTGCGAGAAGGATCGATATGGGAGAATATCGGTTAGATCAGTACTATGATTTTCCCCAAGAAAATGAAAGCTATGTTCACCGAATCGCTCGTACAAGGAAGAGCGGGAAAATCAAGGACGGCAATCTCCTTCGCCACGCCGACAGAGGACAGGTTGATGGAGTCATGGAAAATATCCCCAATAGACGCTGGAGTGATGTCGGCGTCTCTTTTTTCTGCGTTCTGATGTTTATTTATCGAATATATTAAAAAATAAAGTTCAATTTCCGATAATAAATATGCGGTTATATGCCATAAATCGACAATTATCAACATTTTCCTAGAAAAGGTGATTTAATATATGTTTTCACCGTTCCAAAAGAAGAAGAGTAGACTTGAGCAGCAACAATCGAGAGAGGACCTTGACATGAGGAGGGACTTGGATGAACCACAGGAGGAAGTGTCGCTAAGTTCGACTCCTTCCGAGGTGAAGGAAGAGCCTTCAAGTTCTGTTTTAATCAATAAGGGTCTTATGGATAAGAGCTCGCTTGATCTGGTATTCGCTGTAGAGCAGATGATTAAGGACAAGCAGCATGTCGAAATGAGTCATAATGATTTGCAGGATCGACTAAACCATTCGAACGGACAAAACGATCGTTTGAACAGAGACCTAAAGAACTTGGGCAAGGTCATTGAGGAACGCGAGAAGAGCATTTTGGAGATGGAGCGAAAGCTGGCCGATAAGAATCTGAAGGTCGATCAAATAATGGAGGACTTTCGGGAGCTTCAATCCACTATGTCTGGTCAAAATGAGGAGCTTAAAGGTGTAATTGAACTTGAACGCCAGAATTATGCCGGCCTGCTTCAGAAGCACAATGAGATGATTACCGATAAGAATAAGAGAATCAGCGAGCTTGAGGAGAAGAATGTAAGATATGAATCCGAGCTCACTCAAATGAAACAGAAATTCGATGCTCTCCGCCAGGAGAAAACGCATTTGCTTAATGTTGTAAATGACTTTACTAACAGATTGACATCTCCGTTTGCATCGAACGCAGGAACAACCGAGGAATCTCCAATCGATTAAAGTCATTGCTGATCGGAAGAGAGGACGAATGGTATGGAGACATACATTACGCAGGTAATGGAGCTGTTATCGCTTGGGAAGACCTCGGATGGTGTAAATCAAATCACGGTCGCAGTGTCCCAAGAGGATAGGCAGGCTATATACGAAATTAATATTGACGAGTTTACATATCTTGGGCTTGAAATGTTGAAGCCACTAAATGGAGACAGGATCAGACTCTCTCCCTATTCCAAGTGGGATCCATACCGGAATACCTTTTATAGTTCCATAATCAGAACCACAGAAGTTTCCCGGGATGTGCAGTATTTTGCATGCAGCGAAGCATACATAAATGAAATTAAGCGGATCAGGAACCTTCCGCCCGTTTCAGTGGAGGACAGAGTAGAGGAACCCGCTCAGCAATGGACACAACTCCTGCGGCAATTCTCTGCACACATGCCCAAAATTTTGATTCTGTCCCTTGTAACTATCGGCTTGCTGATTGTTCTATCTATCACTTCGAAGGGGAATGACGATTCTGCAAATACGTTTAGCGGATCAGTCGGGGTGGCGATGGCTGGGGAAAAAGACGATGATTTTGAAGCGCCGATGGTGCTTACAGCTATAAGTGAACCATACAAGACGGAAACTTCAGTTACGGCTGCCAGAACAAATCCTATCGTCCTATCACACGTATCCGATCAGCCTGACAGTAATCACGAATCCTTTGAAGTCATCGATATTGATAAAGAGGAGTCTTTCTTTGGTTTACCGAAGGAATATGTTGCTTTAACCTTTGATGATGGACCTTCCACGCTTACGAAGCAGTTTGTGGACATTCTGACAGAACAGAAGGTAGCGGCAACATTCCTGTTTGTAGGGCAGAAGGTGGAACGCAATCGAGATGCTGTTATCTATGCGAGTGAACATGGAATGGCGATTGGGAATCATTCCTGGGATCACAGTTTGCTTCCGAAGGACACCCCACAGAATCAGAGCGAGAGCTTGTCGAAGACAAACAGCGTTCTGGAATCATTGACGCATAAAACGGTTACTTTGTTCCGTCCACCATACGGTGCGGTTAACAACAAACTTGTCTCCGAGGTTAAGAAGTTGAATATGAAGACCCTTCTGTGGAATCGAGATCCAGAGGACTGGAATGCGAAGAAGCCAGAGGATATTATTCGATACTTTCATCAGGTCGAAGCTGCTGGCGGAGTATATGTGCTGCATGAGAACAAAAACACATTAGAAGCACTTCCGGCTATTCTTAAACACTTAAAAGAAAAGAATTTAAAATTCGTCATCTTCAAATAAAATAGACCTCAGAGCAGATTGAAACCCCAAGAACTAGCTTTGGTTAAAATCCAGATACAGGTATTTCCTTTCTCTATCAATCTCTCAACTTTTTACACCCATTTAATATATTCTACGACTTTTATGAATTGAACTATGGTAAAATATTTCAGGATCTATAATTGGAGAGGGGTTTTGTTAATTCATGTATTGGAAAAAAGTTCTGGGCCAAAGCACAATTCGTGTGGCAACTGCCGCACTATTACTCACCCAACTATTGGGCGCAGCAGGTTCTGTCTCTGCCGCAGGCAAAGATGTAGAAGTACACTTGATTGGTATCAATGACTTCCATGGTCAGTTGGATACCACATCGATCGTTAGTGATAAAAAGGCAGGAACGGCTCCAATTCTAGCAACCTACTTAAAAGAAGCTCAAGCAAAATATGAACATTCCCTACTCTTCCATAATGGAGACTCTGTGGGTGCATCTGCTCCGGTCTCATCTCTCGATCGTGACGAGCCTACCATGGAATGGATGAATATGATGGGCTTTGATGTAGGTTCTCTAGGCAATCATGAATTCGACCAGGGTATCGCTGCCTTGAAGGCACAAATCTTTGGTGGCCTTGATCCAAAAGAAGGCAAAGTAACTCATGCTGGTGCAAAATTTGATTACGTCAATGCAAACGTCATTGAAACTGCCACTGGCAAAACATTGATTAAGCCGTATGTTATTAAAGAAGTAGGCGGAGTTAAAATCGGATTCATCGGATTAGTAACGAAATCCACACCTGCTAAAGTATCTCCATCTGGTACAGCTGGTGTGCGTTTCCTAAGTGCAGAAGAAGAAGTTGAAGCCGTTAATAAATATGCAAAAGAATTACAAGATCAAGGTGTAGAAACGATCATCGTCTTGGCACATGATCCAGCAACAACCAAAGAAGGCGTAACGACTGGAGAAGCGGCTGATTTAGCAAAAGCTTTGCCAGCAGATTCCCCTGTTGACGTTATCGTCGCAGGTGACAATCATGCCTTGGCTAATGGTGAAGTAAATGGGAAATTGATCGTTCAAGCGTTCTCTTATGGTACAGCATTTGAAGATATTAAATTGATGATTGACCCTGCTACTGGGGATGTAACAGAGAAATCAGCTACCGTTACAACGACTTTCCAAGAGGGTGTAAAAGAAGACCCTGAAACGTTGGCTATTATTAAAAAATCATTAGACAAGCATCCTGAGCTGACTAAGCCAGTAGGTACAACGGATGGTTCTGTTACCCGTACAGATGCTTATAATAATGAAGCCGCTCTGGGTAACCTCATTGCAGATTCAATGCGTGAAGCAGACTTTGGGGATAAGGCAAGTGCTGCTGACTTTGCATTTATGAATCCAGGTGGTATTCGTGCGGATCTGCCAAAAGGCGATGTGACCTTTGCTGATCTTGCCAAAATCCAACCGTTTGGCAATACTCTAGTGAAACTGGAGTTGACTGGCGAACAAATTAAAACTTTGTTGCAGCAACAATGGGGTACCAACGCTGATGGTACACCAAACACAAAAACTCTACAGATCTCTGGTTTGAAATATACTGCAGACTTCAACAAGCCAGTTGCAGAACGTGTTACTAGCCTTAGTCTGGAAGATGGCACATCTATTGATCCTGCAAAAACATATACGGCTGTAGTTAACAACTTTATGGCTGCAGGTGGAGATAACTATAAAGTGCTAGTAGATGCTAAATCATCCTTGGCTGGTCCTATCGATCTGGATGTATTCTACCAGTACATTGTAGATACGTATAAAGGCGCTGACATTGTGGCTAAAACGGAAGGACGTATCACGAACCTAGCTGCATCCACAGAGGAAACAGAAACACCTGTAACAACAGAATTTATTTCTCGTGCTGAATTTGTAAGTGCTCTTGTAGACCTGTTGAAACTGAACGAAGTAGCTGCAGCACCTGCATTCAAGGATGTAGCTGCTAACGCTTCATATGCAGATGCAATCGCTGAAGCGACTCATGCTGGATTCATTCAAGGCTACGGTGGTAACTTCAATCCTGATCGTGATATCACTCGTGAAGAAGCGGCTACCATTCTTGCTAAATTGTTGAAAGATCAAGCTTCTGACAAAAATGCAGCTACGATCATTGCAGGTTTTGAAGATGGAAAATCGGTTTCTACTTATGCGGTGAAATCCATGGCAAAACTGATTGACAAAGGTATTCTTAGTGCAGCAGAGAAAAATCTGCTTCAACCTAAACAAGGTCTTTCTACTAACGATGCAAAAGCTTTAATTCAAAAAGCTGTTGCAGCAAAAGCTTCATAATATAGAACTTATTCAAACTTTATATTAAAACAAAAAACACATCCTATTGGGCAAATAAGCTTTCCAAGAGAATGCTTATCCCAATTTAGGATGTGTTTTTTCATGTTTACATGATCTATAACTGATCTCAGGTTGGTGGCACCTTGTTTTGGGCAGGTATAGTTAATAATGGTAATGGTTGGTTATGCCAGCCCCTCTTTCATTTCTTTTTCTCCAACTCCGCCTTTAATCGTGCATTCTCTTCCAACAGCTTTTGGACGTCTGGGACATCCTTTCCAGAAACCCAACCATGCAAATCGTCTCTTGCTGCATACCCCGGCAATTGATTACGGAGTACCATTTTAATGTGCCGTACATCTTCAACATAATAGATAGGGATTTGTTCCATGACTGTTTGCTTAAACTCTTGAAACTCCTGATAGTATTCAATTGCTGCGAAGTCATATGGCTTTTGTCTTAATGCTTCATCTGTGACAACAAAAGCAAATCTAGGTTTGCCCGCTTCTCCGGCATACTCATACTCCCAATGGGTATAGCTCTTGGAATTATCTTCAGGAAGTGTTAAACCATAAAATCCTCCGAGAATCAGGACATATACATCGGACTCGTCGATCCATCTCTTCCTAATTTTCATTGGACTCTCCTTGAAAAATTGCTCGATTCCCGCAGGGATATGACCAGCTTGAAGTACGGCTTCAACAGCGGTATGTCTTTCTTCAATAAGATCGTAGTAAGTAGACGATATGTAAATTTGTAGTTTTTTTCTCATAGGCCCACCCCAATTTAAAGAATGAATATACTTAGAATCTATCACTCACTCACTTTATTTGTCAAAATTGACTGGGGTTTCATGCGGCAATGTTTCCCCTATGTGGAGAAACTGAATATGGGTCAAGCTTTGTTGGTGATATTTTTGATATTCGCCCAGTCGCCCTTTCCGCGAATGCATATGATGATTATGCCTACTCATCGAAAGGAGCGATCACATATGGGGTTTTTTCCAATGCCGGGACCTGGCGGAGGGTTTCCAGGCGGACCAGGTGGACCGGTAGGGCCGGGGGGTCCGGGTTTTCCAGGGGGTGCACCGGGAGGGGCTCAAGCGCCGACGGCTCCTCCACCGCAGTTCGTACCGCAAATGCAGACCGCCACATATGCTATCGATCCCGGCGGGATCAGACGCTGTATGTTCCGCAACACATACATTTGGCTGAACAACGGCGAGCAATTCTGGTTCTTTCCGGTATTTGTCGGGCGTAATTCTGTTGCAGGGTTCAGATGGTTCGGTTTCTTCTGGGGATACTTCGGTATTGATTTGAATCGGATTAGCTCGTTCACATGCTTCTAAGACAGACAGCGAAAGAGAACAGCCTGGGGCTGTTCTCTTTCGCTGTGTGGCGCATCCCTGGAGAATTGCTTATCAGATGCCATAAACGTGCCTAAGAGAGAACTCCCCAATAGTATTGTTCGTGTTGCGGCGATTTTCAACCCTAAATTAAGAATGATTGCAACACTCTTGGGAAAAGATATGTCAACGAGTAATCAAAAATCCAAACGTATACTTGGTTGGACACCACGTTCAGCAGAAGAAGCAATTATAGCAACTGGTAAAAGCATGATGAAAGTCATCAAAGGACAGATGAAGTAACAAAAATTAAACAGGTTGATTCTATGTAATAACGAAACAACACGTTGTGCGCTATCCGATCGTTTTTTTCGTTGTTAAATGAGACATATGTTCAACAAAAGGAAACTATCTCGATCAGAAGTGTCTAAATAAGAGTAGTGTCTTAGTTTTAGATCCTTCTACAGGATCAATTTTGGATGGTTAATTATTGTTAACCCTTAGAATCAGCGGATATCAATTAAGTTTAGGCAATTCATGTTTACATAGGCTTGCTGATAAATCTATAATTCCTGAACCAACTTTGTGAATACGAGGGGGGTTCTTTTTGTTGAGGTACAGCGTTATAAGTTTCCTCTCGCGACCACCGGACAAACGCACTTTTTCTTCCTTGTCCACATTTATACCTTACCAAAACAATTGAATTGCATTTAATAAAACTATCAATAATAAGGAGGTTTTGATAATGGGAAATAGAAGACCTGGAGGACCAAGAGGTGGTTATGACCCTGTTCAGATCTATAACTCTACTTCGTTTAATGCGTCTGGAAAAGTTGAATATGCATCCATCTTTTGTAGTGACGACAACTATAGTGTTCTGCGTGACGAGACTTGGAGAGCTTCCGGCCGTGGAGTCTGCTTGGTAACTAGAATCACCGCAACGGTTAGAACGCCAAGTGGGAATATTGAAGCTGAGCCGTATACTTCTTCCGGTACTTCTTATAGCCAGTTTGCCATTATACAGGTAGGGGTAAATAAGTTCCAAGTGACACGTGTTACAAGTGCCACGAGACGCATCAAGTAATAACTGAAGCGTCATGATCATCATAAGCATCATACAACTTAACCTAAAGAGACGACTGCCCCGTAGAAAAAGGCTGGTCGTCTCTTTTTCGCTTTAATGTTTCTTGTACCATAATATTTTGCGATGCATTGAGGAATCTTTCAAAAGTCGGAAAGGCCGTAGGTCCGGTCTATAATTGCCTTCGATAATCCAAACTTGCTGTTTCCTGTCGATACCTATATCAAACCCAACTTCCCTAAGCTTCGAGTAACGTTCTCCCAGTCGTTTGGCAGCTAATAGTGCAATGTGTTCCGCTTTGACAAGCAAGCTGCGATCTCCAATTTGAGATAATTTGAGTGCCTCCAACACTGGAATGGTGCGGCTAGTCACATTTGTGACTAGATATCCTTGCGCCGCAACTTTAGCGTAGGAGCCAGTAACGTTCCAAGTGGTTGAAGAGCCTTTTTGACGCTGGACGATGATCCGAATGTCGAACGGCTTGTGCCCAATTCGGGCAAGATGCAGACGTTTTTGGACAATGTATCCATGACTTTTGTTTCTTTTGTGGAGCCATTGGAGTACCTTGTCGGTGTCTTTCATGATGACCACATTATTTTCATTTTGAATACGATAGGTTCTTACACTGTTCCGTTTGATAAAGATAATATCCCTTCCATAACTTCCGTTACGAGGCTTCAGTACAACGCTTTGATATTGAAGCAGCATCTTCGTTAAAGTGTCCTTTTTAAGCAAGTGTGTTTCTGGTAAACGTCCAACGAGAGAGGAGCCCTTCCGGAGGATGCGATATTGCAACCATTTATCTCTTTTGATTAACATTGGAATCACAGCCTTTTTCCAGACTTCTACGGTAATTCTAATTCAAATTAGTGATCAGCATAAGCGGCCATTCGTCTATATTTATGAGAAAATGCTAGAACGCAAAAAGGCTACTGACATTACGTTGTCAGTAGCCTTTTTGTATATTAAGAGCATGCGAATAGCGCTGCTTTGGAGATAGGGCGACCTTTCTCATCATATTATTATAGAGGTGGAATTTATTCATGAGCAATGTCAAATGGGAAGTGGATCCGGACCACAGTTCTGTTGAGTTTTCGGTGAAGCATTTAATGATTAATAAGATCAAAGGTGTTTTCGAGCGTTTCGAAGCGGTTTTAAGTTTTGACCCCAACGATGTAACAACCTTGGGTATTCAGGCTTCCATCGACGCAAATAGTATCACAACTCGCCAGCGGCAACGCGATGAACACCTGAGGAGCGAAGAATTCTTTGATACTGCTAAGTATCCAGCCATTACGTTTCAAAGCACCAAATGCGTTCTTACTGGCGAACGGCAATATGAACTTGCAGGCAATCTAACGCTGCATGGCGTAACAAAACCTATCACTTTTCATACCGTTTTTGAAGGGTTTAATAAAGACCCTCGTGGCCGGGAACGTGTGGGCTTTCGTTCAAACAGCCAGTATTGATCGTAATGAATTTGGTTTGAGTTTCAACTCGCCTCTGGAAGCGGGTGGAATTGTCGTCGGAAATGAAGTAAGCATCGAGCTTAATATCGAAGCCATTCGAATAGAATAGCATTGTTACATGATATCTGAATATCCACTCGCCCATAATCGTGGCGAGTTTTTCGTTGTGTATACCACAGTCCTATTCCTAGTATTTTTTGCCTATACATTAATACGAATGTGTATACAACTTTTTTACCAAAATATATACAAGTTGTTCGTTTACTGTATACTCTTTCGATGTTATACTCACAGTATTCAAAAAGAATTTGTGAAAATATGTCGAATTGAGGCTTAACTAGGATGATTATAGATAAAACTGAAGACGGCAAAACGATCATCCTTATTCCATCGCTTGAGCCAGATGAGAGACTTCCAGCCTATGTACGGCAATTGCGAGAATATGGCTTGACCCATATTGTCATTGTGGACGATGGATCTGGTGAGGCGTATCAGTCGATTTTCGAAGAGCTGGGTGAAAACGGGTGTGTTTTGCTGCGTCATGCGGAAAATCTGGGAAAGGGTGCTGCACTTAAGACCGGATTTAAGTATATCGGAGAGCAGTTCGATGCATCTTCGTTCGTCGTCACTGCGGACTCAGATGGGCAGCACGCAGCAGAGGATGTATACAGACTTGCGAAAGAAGCCAGGCAGCATCCTGACTCATTGGTTCTTGGGGTAAGAAACTTCAGTGAGGGAGGCATACCGCCGAAATCCTTGCTGGGTAATCGAATGACGTCCTTTATTTTTGCTATGCTTTACGGCAAAAAGCTATCAGATACCCAAACCGGGCTTCGAGCCTTTGGCCCCGGACTGCTAGCTTTCATGCAAGATGTTCGCGGCACTCGTTTTGAATACGAGCTGCAGATGCTCATCTCGTGTATTCAGTCCGGTATACCGATTCATACCATGCCGATTCAAGTCATCTATGAGAATGGAAATGCAGGCACACACTTTAAAGCGATTCAGGACAGCGCTCGGGTGATGGGTGTGCTGTTCTCCAACTTCCTGCGGTTTATTTCCTCTTCAGTTGCGAGTTCTGTCGTTGATTTGGGAATTGCATGGTTTTTGATCGACTTTTTGCGGCCTATATTGGGTCAGCAGGATTATCTAAGGATTCTGCTCGCAACCGTGATTGCGAGAATTATTTCTATTGTCGTCAACTATGTACTGAATAGGTATTTTGTATTCCGCAAAGAGGATAGCCAGGGCAGTCTATGGCGCTATTTGACGTTGTGTGGATTCGTGATTGTGCTGTCCAGTACGGGGGTATATTTGTTCCATACGATTTTCTTCGTGGATGAGAAAATCGCGAAATTTGTCTGTGATGCCTTGCTGTTCCTGCTCAGTTTTCAATTGCAGCGAAGATGGGTATTTGCGGCAAGGAGGGAGCAGCTGTAGTGCAAAACGAAAAAAGGCAACATATTTTCTTTGTCATCACCATGATCCTGATGTCGATTTATTTGTTATGGCGGATGTTCTTTACACTGCCATGGGGAGAAGGCGTACTGAACGTCATCTTCGGTATGCTCTTAATTGTGGCTGAGACGGTAACCGTACTGACCACCTTTGAATTGTTTTTTCAAAAAATGCAAAAGGAACGTACGCAGCTCGACTTTCCCATCGTCCCTCCCGATTTTTATCCTCATGTGGATGTGTTCATTGCCACCCATAACGAGCCGGTTGATCTTTTGTATAAAACCGTCAATGCTTGTACGTTTATGGATTACCCTGACAAGCAGAAGGTTCACATCTATCTGTGTGATGATGGAGCACGGCCTGAGGTGGAGGAGCTTGCGAAGCAGTTTGGCGTAGGATATCTGGGTTTCCCCGGCAACAAGCATGCCAAATCAGGTAACCTGAATAATGCCCTGAGCAAAACCTCTTCTCCACTCATTGCAACCTTTGATGCAGATATGATCCCGCAGCACACCTTTTTGATGAAAACCGTCCCGTATTTCCTGCTCTCCACGTTTATAGAAGAGAAAGGGAGATGGCGGCTTCGCCGTGAGGATGAAATGGATAAGAAGTTCAAGCTGGGGCTGGTACAAACCCCTCAAAGCTTCTATAATCCGGATCTGTTTCAGTTTAACTTGTATGCAGAGCAAGGCATTCCGAATGAACAGGATTTCTTCTCCAGAGAAGTGAACATCCTGCGTAATGCCTCCAATGCGGTAGCCTATACCGGAAGCAATACGATCATTTCCCGGCAAGGTATGGAAGACATCGGCGGTTTTCCGCTGAATACGATCACCGAGGACTTCGAGACAAGCATCCGTTTACAACAGGAAGGCTATATTACCTATGCGACTCAAGAGGTTCAAGCTGCTGGACAGACGACAACAACAGTTCCTAGCATGATCAAGCAGCGAATTCGTTGGGCAAGGGGTATTATTCAGAGCTTGCAGAATACGCGCGCACCCTTATCCGAGAAACTTCCTTTCTGGACAAGAATAACCTATGTGAGTAGTTTTCTGTACTGGTGGTCTTTTTTCAACCGATTGATTTTTATTTTGGCACCTATTTTATTTGCTCTCTTCGACTTTAAGATTGTAAACACGACCTTCTGGCAAATCTTAATATTCTGGCTTCCGTCCTATTTCTTCTACAGCGTATCGATGCGTTATCTGTCGAGCAATATTCGGAATCAGCGCTGGAGTCAGGTTATTGATACGATATTTATGCCTTATCTGATATGGCCGGTTCTCCTCGAAACGTTGGGCATCCGCGAGAAAAAATTCAAGGTTACGAATAAAAGCAGAGCGAAAGGCCGGAAATGGATGTCTGCTCTGTTGTATGCACTCCCACATATCTTCCTGCTTTTGCTTTCAATTGCGGCTGTGATCCGATATGTTAACGGCAAGTATGGCATCGCGCTGTTCTTCAGCAGTATCATTATTTTCTGGCTCATTCATAATATGATTGCGCTGTGTTATGCCCTATTCTTCATGATCGGCCGCCGTGCGTATCGGGAGACAGAACGCATTCGGGCACAGGAGGATGTCATGATCCACGATCAGGACACGAATCTGCGCTATCAGGCCAAGACAGTAGATGTATCTGAACAAGGTATTGCCTTTTATGTCCCGTATCCCATTTATCTGCCTGAACAGAAGACGATCTCTCTGGTCGTAAAATCCGAGCGGTATGAGGCCAATCTCCAAGCGGTCATCGTTTATGTGAAACAGGATGGGGAAGGCTGGCGTTATTCCGCGACGGTTCAGCCGATTGATGAGACGGATAACCGTCAATACATGCAAATCATCTATGACCGTAAACACTCGCTGCCAGAGCAGATGAACCTGTGGGATACGGCTTACGACGATATGCTTCGCAATGTGAAAAAACGTATTGTTCAACCTAGATCGGATCAGCGAAAAATGCCGAGGCTTTCCCTTCAGCTTCCAGTTCATTTCACCAACAATGCTGGATGCACGCTGCGCAGCTTTAATTATCGTTTCTTTTCCGCCACAGGTCTTCATGGTGATATTGCGGCAGGAGCGATTGTTACTTTTTATACGAAGAGTAATATTGAAGTCATTTTGCAGCATACAGGGAAAACAACAGCCAATCGTCGCGAAGTGCTTCTCTCGGTGGAGAATATCGATGATATCGTGGAGCGCGGTTTGATTGATCAATTACTGAGTGATTTGACCCATCCACATGCCGAGCGTTTCACCAGAGAGGGTTAGGAGAGATAGAGATGCTGTATATGCTTCAACTTGTGATGGGAGTTTTATTGATATTCTCCTTTATTGGTTACATGCAGTTTGTTCGAAAGGCACTATCTATACGTTGGGAGTTCATCCCTGTATTTGTGTTTTCCTCCATAGCATGTATTGTCTTTCTTAGCGGTTTGGCAGGGCAGCTCTACATTGGCAGCCTTGTCCTTCTACTCGTCGGATTACTATTGTATGGAGGAATGGTGTTTCTCGGAATGCGCCGAGGGGCATCCTTTCGCATTTCTTTTTCCTTATTCCAGTTTTCATTCCTGGCAGGGACATTCATTTTCTTACTGGTACTCTTCCAAAATCAATTGACGCACTACGATAATTTTTCCCACTGGGCGATTGTCTTGAAGCAGATGCTTAGCACAAATGCTTTTCCGACACCGGATTCGAACCTAATTGATTTTAAAAATTATCCACTAGGAACCTCATCTTTTATTTATTACGTCTGTCGCTTCATGGGGCATGACCAGTCTGTGATGCTGCTTGCACAAGGTCTGCTGATCTTTTCCTGTTTTTACGCCATGTTTGGCATCGTTTCCGAGAAGAAACGTTTTCTGCTGTATGCGTTTCTTGGACTTGGGTTATCCACGCTGTCTTTTTTCAACCTTACGATTCGGATTACCAACCTGCTCGTGGATTTCCTGCTCCCCATCTATGCGCTCGCTATCCTGGCCGTAGTATACCAATATCGTCATGATATCAAGCGAGCATGTATCATCATGCTCCCGCTTGCAGGTGTGCTGACTGTCATTAAAAGTACAGGCATTATTTTTGCAGCCATCGGCCTGATCTTCCTGGTGTATACATGGCTAAAACACAGACAAAAGTTCAGTTGGAAAACTGCACTTACTGTTATTGGCACCATCTGCGGTACACTGATTCCATACTTCGGCTGGAGCTGGCGTATGGCAACGGTGTTTCAGGGCGTCGACAACAAATTTGATGTGGCTACTTCGGGGATTCAATCCGGTAAAACGGCGGAGCAGATGCATGAGATTCTGTGGCTGTTCTTAAAATCGAGTACGGATATTACGACACGGCCGGTTATCGGTATTGTCATTTTCGAGATTGTAGCGATTGCGGCTTCGGTATTTGCCTATGTGGTGCTCAAGAAGAAGTGGAATTTGTGGAAAGCACTGATTGCACTGGATGTTGTATTGTTGCTGTATTATGCAGGTATTCTGGCGTTATATCTCTTCTCCATGCCGATGGATGAGGCGATCGTACTGGCCGGTTTTGAGCGTTATGCCTCGAGTATTGTGGTACTGTTCGCCGGTGGATTGGTGCTGTGCGCTGCAATTGACCTAGAGCGTTCATTCCACTATCGGATTGGTGAAGTGCCTGACTATCAAGCCTTCAAGACGGTCGAGACGAAGGGGCATTATCAAAAAGGAATCATCGGCTGTATGGCGATTGCAGCGACCATTCTTTTGTCGGAATACAACGGGATTGTCTCGATTGCCAAAACGTACGATACAACGCTCCCTTACAAAATCCATGCGGTTACCGGCGATCGCTGGTATAAAGGTGGTCAGGAGGACAACAACAGATATCTGTTCTATGCCTCGGATAAGGACCAGCAGGTCACGAATTATTACATGCAGTATGTCGGGAAGTATTTCTTGTATGCCCCGCATGTGGATGGGATCGTGTTGTTCTATGAGGATAATATGGACAATCTCCTGAGCGAATACGATTATCTGGTCGTCGTGGAGACGGATCGTAACGCAAAGTGGCTGCTGAAAAAGCACTATGGCATTGACATGCAAGAGGGGATCTACAAGATTACCCGTTCCGGGGAACAGATCATTCTTACGTTGACCTGAGATCAACATGATAATGGACTGTTCACGGGTCAAGGATAGCATGAAAAAGAGGCAGATGCGGCGTTTAGCTTGCATCTGCCTCTTCTATTTAAAGCACACGAAAGTATGTGATGAACCGATTCAATAGCAGCACATGACTCGCAGGCGAGTTATTCAATGAGGTTTTTCGTTGCGTTATACATCTGTTTGGCGTATTCATCGACTTCATCTCGGGACATGCGTATGCGGGCAACAGAGGTACCGTATCCAATTTCCTTATGACCTTCTTGTAATCCTTCGAAAATTCCATCTGCAAAGGCATCCAATGGCTCTCCATGCGTATGCAGTCCTGCTCCACCCAGATCTGTACTTACTGCCGGAGGAGCAACTTCAATGACCTCTACAGACGTATCCGAAAGCTGATGTCTCAGACTGATCGTAAAGGAGTGAAGTGCCGCTTTGGTTGCTGAATATATCGGAGCAATGGCAAACGGTGTAAAGGCTAATCCTGAGGTAACGTTAATAATTGTGGCTTCTTCTTTGGTTGCAAGATAAGGAGCGAACAGCATGGACAGATGAAAAGGAGCTTCAATATTCGTTGTAATTTCCTTGGCAAAATAACTCCAATCATTCTTCGCATCCGCTGTCAGGATATTAAAACGTTGTTGAATACCGGCATTGTTAACTAACACATTCACTTCCGGATAGTTCGCGGTTACCCAATCAAACAATGCTACCCGCTCGGATTCAATGTTCAGATCATTTACATACGTAATAAGGCCCGGGTGTTTTTCTTTCGCATGTTGAAGTACAGCCTCACGTCGTCCAGTAACAATAACTGTATTTCCAGATCTTAAGAAGCGTTCTGCAAATGCTAATCCGATCCCAGAGCTTCCGCCGGTAATGAGTATTGTATTTCCCGAAAGTTTCATTAGAGTAACTCTCCTCTTAGGTATCTTTTTCTTCGTTTCTTTCCTGTATTTGACGGGTGTAACGTGTAATTTTAAAATCTATTCCCTTTAGGGATTCCTGCATCAACGAAATTTCATCCAGCACTGCCTGCTTGTGTTTTTGCATCATTTCAAGTCTTGCCTCAAGCGTACAGTTCCCTTCTATGATCCAATCCATATATTGCTTAATCTGACTAATGGGCATATGCGTGTTTTTTAAACAAACAAGGGTTTCCAATAAAGCCATCTGAACTTCTGAAAATAACCTTCTGCCAGCATCATCACGCTCAATCATAGGCAGAAGTCCTTTTTTTTCATAAAAACGTAACGTTGAATCTGGAATATTCAATTGAGCTGAAGCTTCGCTAATGGAAAAGTACTTCATGTTGGAGACCTCCAAATAGGTGTTAACTCTGTCGACAGGAATAGCATACGACTTAAACCATGGTTTAAGTCAATAAGGTAATTAAATTTCTCTTTTGGATGGACTAAGTCTGACGGGTAAAAGGAAAGTTGAACTCAGCTATAGCTAATAACTATAACCTGCTATAGTCCTTTCATAGAACAGTAAATCCGATCGGATATGTTATATTTAATCTTATAATTAATTTACGGGGAGATTAAACGATGAGCATTCAAACAGAACCTAAACAGCGGACTGTCACTCCATTTCGATATGATATTGTAGGCAGCTTCTTGCGCCCAACCACGTTGAAAGAGGCGAGAGCGAAATACCAAAACGGTGAAATTACTTCTGGGCAACTAGAGGAAGTAGAAAACGCTGAGATTGTGAAGCTCGTGCAGAAACAAAAAGAAGTTGGCCTTCAAGCTGTAACTGACGGGGAATTCCGTCGCTCTTGGTGGCATCTGGACTTCTTCTGGGGACTTGACGGTGTTGACCGGACCATCATTGATCAAGGCTATGAGTTTAACGGTGCCAAATCCAGACCCGAAACAGCACGTCTGACGGGCAAAGTAAGTTACAGCAGCCATCCGTTTGTTTCACATTTTGCATTCTTAAAAAGCGTTGCTGGCGATGACGTCGTTGCGCGTCAATCCATCCCTGCTGCAGCACAGTTCCTGTTTGAATTGGACCGGGCAGAAAATAAGGAAAGTACGCAAGCCATTTACCCGAACCGGGAAGAACTTCTTTCGGATATTGCCAAAGCTTACAAAGAGGCGATTCTGGCCTTGTATGCAGCGGGATGCCGAAGCGTTCAAATTGACGATTGCACGTGGGGCGCACTCTGCGACCAGCAGTTCATGGCATTCATGGAGCAGATTGGCGTAAATGTGGCCGATTATGCGAACGAACTTGCAAAGTTGAACGAGGAAGTTGTATCCGGTTTGCCGGAGGACCTCGTCGTAACGACACATGTATGCCGTGGGAATTACGTATCAACATATGCCGGTGTTGGTGGGGGTTATGAGCCGATCGCGCAAACGCTCCTGAACATTGATAACTACTCCGGTTACTATCTGGAGTTTGATACTGAACGGGCAGGCGATTTCAAGCCACTTCGTTTCCTGAAGGACAACCAACAGGTTGTGCTTGGTTTGTTCTCTTCCAAATTTGGTGAGCTTGAAAATAAGGAAGATATTCTGAAGCGTATCGAAGAAGCGAAGCAATATGTGGATCTTGATCGGATTTGCCTGAGCCCGCAATGCGGATTCGCTTCCACGGAAGAAGGTAATCATCTGACAGAAGAGCAGCAGTGGCAGAAGCTTGCGTTTATCAAGGAAATTGCAGAAGATCTCTGGAAATAATCCATAAGCTAAAAGCATTTTTTTACACGGGAGTAGCCGTACGGACAGTGATCCGTACGGCTACTTCGCATTCTAAGCCTTGCCTAAGTATGACCAATGGAGGGTTTATATTGTAGGGAATCGTTTATTTCAAATTTTCATATTGTATAGCTAGTTAAATGAGATACAATGCTATTATAGATAAGGGCATCCAGTTGGATGCCTTTAAATATAGGAATGAAAAGGATTACATACATACCGAAGGTGTCGACATTAATTTAAAGTGGTGAGTGAATGAAAGAATTGTACAGTCAGGTGAACCGAAAAACATATTATATTTCCATGTTAACTCTCATTGCTCTTATGCTATCTGGATTAATCCTATCAACGACAGAATTAAGCGGAATTACAGCAGGGTATGTTATCCATTTTTTGTGTGTAGCCATTCTAGCGGTTTGTTTGTTGATCTACCCAAAACATGAAACCTATGTTTTCAGAAAGATCATTATTCTATTTGGTTTTGCTTATTTCTATACCCTGTTCTTCTTATATCCAGAGACCTGGACTACGTACATTCTCATTTGTCTGATTCCCTCACTTGCCATTTTGTTTTTTGATTTAAAATTGTTTTATTTCTCCATCATTCTGAATGGATTTTTAATTTTAATTACGTTTGGCTATATCATCCTGATTGATCAGGGTAATATATATTCGTATTTACATCATGACATCCTAGGCAATCTCATTAATATTATAGCGAGTCAGATTTTATTATTTCTCATTTTCCATTTGTCCTTTAGTCGTATGAAAAAACAGCAGCTCTATCATGAACAATTACAACAATCGGAACGACTGAAGATGATAGCCCATTTGACGGCTGCTGTTGCGCATGAGATTAGAAATCCAGTCACCGTTGTTCGAGGATTTTTGCAGTTATACAGAGAAGATCCTGCATTTGATGATCCAGTCAAAAGCAAGTTCAAATTAATGATTGATGAGTTAAATACCGTTGAACAGATTACCTCACAGTTTCTAACCCTTTCCAAGCCCAATAGAGATCAGAAGCCGGAAAAAGTAGATGTGAACGATGCCCTTCAGAGTGTAACAGGTCTGGTCCGTTCCTATGCGATGTTATCTGATAACCAGCTGCATATTGAGGCAGAAGAGAGTTGCTTCATTTTTATTAATCCAATTGAGTTTAAGCAGTTGATGATGAATTTAATTAAAAACGCATTGGAAGCTTCGAATATGGGGAAACCCGTCACTGTGATTGCCAAGAGGAATCAACATTATATTGAGATCAAAATCATTGATGAAGGGAGCGGAATGTCAGAGGATGAGGTGAAGTCGCTCGGGACGCCGTTTTATTCATTAAAAAGTAATGGCACCGGACTAGGATTAATGATCTGTTTTAATATTGTAGAGAAATATGACGGGGAAATTAATTATGAGAGCATGAAAGGTGTAGGGACGACCGTTACGATTCGTTTTTTGGCTACGGATGGGAAGTAAAGCATACATGAGGGGTCTTATGTTAAAACCTTATGATAAATGAAGGGCGAGTTAGCGTCAGTCGTGACAACGGCGCTAACTTGCCCTTTTAAAGTTAGAGAATTGTTTGGTTTAAAACCTAATAGGAAGTTATCTCATGATTCACGTGATATCGCCCTTTTGGTACGACCATCGGAGATCCCGAGATCGGGTCATCAATAACCGTGCAATCCAGGCCGAAGATGTCTTTGACCCGTGTGCTTGTAATGACCTCTGCGGGTACGCCTTCAGCGACAAGCTTACCTGTATGAAGAGCGAAAATATGGTCCGCATAACGCGCGGATAAGTTGATGTCATGAAGGACCATTACGATCGTTGTTCCGTGTTTGCGATTAAGCTCCGTGAGCAGGTCAAGAATCTCGACTTGATAGGTGATATCCAAAAAGGTTGTCGGCTCGTCGAGAAACAGGATGTCCGTTTGTTGAGCTAATGCCATGGCAATCCAGACACGTTGTCGTTGGCCGCCTGAGAGCTCGTCAATATTATGATTGGCAAACTCGGTGATATTCATGATGGTCATTGCTTCGGCAACGGCCTCGTAATCCTTTTTGGTCCAGCCACTGAACATGGATTGGTGCGGAAAACGTCCTCTGCCGACCAAATCAGCTACAGAGATCCCTTCCGGGACAATGGGAGACTGGGGTAGCAGCCCCACCACACGAGCCAACTGCTTGGGTGGGATTTTGGATAAGGGCTTACCGTCTAAAGTGACCTTGCCGGATATGGGTTTGATTAGTCTGGCCATCGTTTTAAGAAGCGTAGACTTACCGCATCCGTTGGATCCGATAATAACGCTTATCTTATGACTGGGTATAACGAGGTCCACACCATGTATAATCGTTTTGTTCTCATAGCCTGCGACGAGTTGTTCGGCTTGAAAAACATGTGTTGCTTTCATTATAGTTCCCCCTTTCGATTCATTCGGATTAACAGGAAGATCAGATAAGGCGCTCCGAGTAATCCGGTAATGATGCCTACGGGGAATCTGTACTCAAAAGCAAATTGTCCGATGAGATCGGATGCCAGGACAAGGTTGACACCAACAAGACCTGCCGGAATAATGTTGGAGGAGCCCACACCGACGAGTCTTTTGGCAATAGGGCCCGATAGGAATGAGACAAAAGCGATCGGACCTGTGGTAGCCGTAGCAATCGCAACCATACAGACAGAGCTTACAATAAGTGCAATTCTGGTCTTGTCCGTATCTACACCCAGAGAAAATGCCGATTGTTCTCCAAGCTCCAATATACTGAGATGTTTGCCCAGCAAGATGATGATCGGCGAACAGATGATGACGGTGATCACAAGAGGCGGAAGCTCGTGCATCTGAGAACCGTTAAGACTACCTGTGAGCCATCTGAGCGCTGAAGGAACATCCTTTTCAGAACTAACCAGAAGAAGATAAGAGATGACAGCATCAAGCATCGCTTGTATACCTATTCCGATCAGAATCAATCGTCCGATGGAAAATACCTTTCCTCTGGAAAGTACATAAATGAACAGAACGGTGACCAGACCTGCAATTACTGCAGCGAAGGACACGACGGCTCCACTAGCATGGAGAATGACGATGCAGAAAACAGCAGCAGCACTTGAACCAGACGTGATCCCTATGACATTGGGGTTTGCAAGGGGATTCCGCAACATGGTCTGGAACGTGTAACCTGCAATACCGAACGCAAATCCGGCAAAAAGGCCAGTCAGCATTCTTGGTAGCCGAATGGTACTTACGGAAAAAGAGACGCCTTTGATTTTTTCACCGGAAAGGGCTAGAATGACATCCTTAACCGGATATATCGTATTTCCTAGTAAAAGCATGGCGCAGCATAGAATGCATGCCAGCACTGCAAGGAGACTAGTGACAAGGATCCATCGGCGGCGTCTTTGACGTCTTCCCGCCATAATAAATTCAATAGAGTGATTGGTCATAATGAACGCACTTTCGATCGGATAGCTAGAATAATGAGTATGGGAGCACCTATAAATGCAGTCACTACGCCGACTTCAAGCTCGCCAGGATTGCTGATGAGCCTGCCACCTACATCGGAGATCGTCAGAATGATGGCTCCGGCGATGGCCGACATCGGTATGACAAAGCGTAAATCAGGCCCAATAATAAGGCGTATGACGTGAGTGGATAACAATCCGATAAAACCAATAGGTCCAGCCAGAGCGGTAGCCGCTCCGCATAACAGTACACCCGCTAGGGCGGAAATAAGCCTCAGTGTTCCGGTTCGAACGCCCAATCCCGTAGCCACATCATCTCCCAGCGCTAACGCGTTGAGTGCCGGAGCAGTAATAAACGCAATGAGAATTCCGATGATCAGAAATGGAATGAACGTGCCGATCCCACTCCAGGTTGCCGAACCGACACTTCCCACTTGCCAAAACCTGAATTGGTCCATGACATACGAGCGGGGAATCATGATGGCAGTGACCAGAGAAGAAAGAGCAGCGCTTACAGCAGCTCCTGCCAAAACAAGCTTAATGGGCGTGGCGCCGCCACGCCCCATAGAGCCGATTCCGAATACAAACACTGCAGTAATCGCAGCCCCAGCCAAAGCCAGCCATATATATTGCCCCGCGCTGCTGATGTTCAGGAACGCAATGCCGCATACTACAAACAAAGATGCGCCTGTGTTAACACCCAATATACTTGGATCAGCAAGCGGGTTGCGTGTGACGGCTTGCATAATTGCTCCCGATACTCCGAGTGCCACCCCACATAATAAACTGAAGACAGTTCGGGAAATCCGCTTGCGCACGATATTTGCCCCATAGGAGTCTACTTCCGGGTGAAATAATCCGTCGATTAGTTCATGAAACCCCACTGGCCGAGAACCGAGGACCAGTGAGGCTACCACGCTTACGATGAGCAGGATAAAGCAGATGACCAAAACCAGCCCGAAATTTTTCGGGATATTCAAGCGTGGTTGATTGTTATTCGGAATCGATGGACTATTCATTTATTTTATCAATAGCTCCGCCGATTAGTTTCAGATAATCATCAATAGTATAAGAAATCGACAGTGGGTTTGGCGTTCCAGCAGCAACCAAAGGTGTATCTGCTTCGATGAATGCTACTGAACCTCGTTTAACTGCTGGAATTTTACCCAGAAGCGGATCAGCCTGAAGGGCTTTCAACAACTCGGCATTTCCGTATCCAACAAGGATATCTGCATCATTAAGGGCTTCAGCATTCTCAGCACTTAGACTTAGGGAGTAGCTGTTAGGGTCCGTAATTTGGCTGGTGATGCTCTCTGGAACAACCAGTCCCAACTCATTCAGGAATGAGACGCGGGAGTCTACAGGTGTATAAATGTGCAGTTTAGACATATCTTCAGCTGAGAAGTTTACCCAAACCACTTTTTTGTCTTTAATCTGAGGGTAGGCACTTACTTTTTCATTAATCATGGCCTCAGTGTCTTTAATCAGTTGCTCGCCTTCCGCTTTCATGCCCATTCCTTCGGAATTGAGGAGAACCTGTTCACGCCATGTTGTTGCCCAAGGAGCAGTCGGATAAGCTACTACTGGAGCGATTTCACTAAGAAGATCGTAGTCTTCCTGAGTAATACCGGAGTAAGCTGCAAGAATGACATCCGGGTTGGAATCGGAAATGGCCTCAAAATCAAGACCGTCTGTATCTTTGAAAACATTCGGGTCTGTTACGCCGAGATCTTCGAGTTTTTTCGCAGTCCAAGGCAGCAATCCGCTGTCATCCTGAACGCCAAAGTTCGCTGCTGAGAAGCCTACAGGAACTTGTCCAAGAGCGAGAACGACATCATGGTTAGCCCATTGAACCGTAGCTACACGCTCAGGCTTTTTCTCAATAACGGTTTCTCCCAAAGCGTGCTTGATGGTAATTGGATATTCGGTATTCTCATCTTGAGCGGCTGGTGTTTCGGTAGTTTCGGTAGTTGATGAATCACTCGCAGCCGGAGAAGCTGCAGGAGTTGTCGGCTTGCTGCCACAACCTACGAGGGCCAGGATCAGCACTACCGAAATGAGTAGTGTCATTAAAGAGAGCTTTCTTTTCGTGTTCATGTGTTTCCCCTTTCTAATCTGTAATATATTTGTTGAATCTGACTATCTGGCTGTGAAAACTCATCAAAGAAGATGAATATAAAACGTTTTACATATGAGAATGATTATCAACATCAATAAATATATCTTTATTTGAAAGGAAGTGTCAATGAAAAATTTGTAAATGATAACCTTCGGTTGAGGATCAATTTCTTCATTAAACAAGCGAAAAAGTTTTCAAACGATAGTTAAAAAGCTCCATCCACTATTATGTGGAGGGAGCTTTTGTAATTAGTCTAGTCGTAGTATTTCTAAATCAAGTATTTATTTTAACGTCCTCATAAATGCTTCGATATTGTCTGTCAGAAAATCGTGATTTTCTAACCCAGCATGAGCGATCATGTTCTTGATATCTTGGACAAACTGAGCCAAGTTACTAGTGGAGGCTTTTTCGAATCTGTTCTCCCCAGCCATATTCCCGGTCAATTTGACTACGTCCTCTTTATATTCCTTCAACCAGTCTTGATTAGACGATACATTTTTGGCGAAGCTCTGTAGAATGCTGTTCCAGTCTTTTCCGTTCATGATCGCATCCTGGAGTTTGTCCAGCGTGTTTGGTTCAAATTTCTTCATCATATAGGTTAGATCAATATAATCATCTGGGGCCCCAACAGGTCTTTGAGGGGGTGTATCGTAATGGATTGCTTTCGTCTCTGGATCTATGGATCTGGTTTTGGAGATGGCGGCGATTTGATGAAACGTATTCATAAATTCCGTCGCGTTATCCCCTTTCATATAGTTGTCGGCGATATACTTTGCTTGAGTGAGACCCAATTCCAGCAATGCTGATCTATCCTCTTCCCCGGTTACGTTAGTAATGAGATTGGATTGAATGATGCCATAGACAGCTTCTTTCACCTCCGAAGGTTGATCTGTGAGTAGACGATTCAATGAATCATTGATTTGAACGGTTCCAAAATATGTAGCGGAATGATTTACAATATCGGATGCTGCTAACTGCCTGGAAGTCGAACTAATCTCCACTGTGTCGTTGTTATGTGACAGTTTGGGTATCGTGCCTGTGACCAAAGGTGGCTTATCCGTGCGTTGTTTTGATTGAATGTAGGTATTGAGGTCAAACGGAGTCGTACTTTGAACCTTCATAAATAAACACCCCTATTCGTTTAATGTATTCCATTAATTCACTTCTCTTCTCTTCATACTATCGGAATAATATTCCATATTTTTAATATGATTGGACAAAAAAAGCAACGGGTCGTTTATTCATAAACGCCCATTGCCTGTTTGGATTCAATCAGCCACCGTAAATACTGTAGGCAAAGTGATACACAATATCCGTATCATTTGCACTCGGACGACTCGTTACCTTCGCCAGCACACCACAAATATCATAGTAGTGAGTGAAGCTTATAGCTCCCGGCAAGTATTGACTTATGCTCCCGGTTGAAGGCGGCAGCGATAACGTAGCAGTGAATTGGCCGCTGCTGTTGGTCATAACCTTTGCACTCCGATATCTGTTGTTGCTGCCTTCGGACCAATAATCATTCTCCCAAATGACTTCCACTTCCGCATTGGCTACCGCATAGTTATCTGAAGTCGCGGCAACGCCAGTTACCGTGAAACTGGTTCCCGTTATCCGGTAGTAGCGTCCATAGGCATATGTAGGATAGTCATTCGGACCGCCATTGGAATTATAACCTGTGATCACGACTTTATCCGCTCTTAATACTGGCTGTAGGTGTAATAAATAGTTGTTATCCGAATAGTTATTTGTTGTATACACTCGCAAATAATATGTGCCCGTGCCTAGAGACACATTGCCGTTGGTGGAGGGCATTAATGCCATACGATTGTTGCTTAATGCACCATACAACTCCGCCTTATAGCCATTACCTACTGAGGCTTGATCCAGATCGATATGCATGGCGTCGTAATTTCTGCTTTCGGGCACTGTGATCTTATACCAGTCCTGATCGACCTCCGAATTAATGGAGCGGCTGGAGAGAGTAGAGCCACCAGTTGCTACCGTGAAAGGATAAGCATGAAGTGCATTTTCATCTGTCTCGTACGAATCATAGGTTGAGCTAGTTGAGACGGTTAGAGTGAATGGTTCATTGATGCTGCCTCCAACTGCACCGTAGGCTTCAATTAAGTAGGCTTTGGGACTGGCGGTACTATTTTTGGTACCGACATTTTCAGACAAGGTTCTTGATCCATTTCCGTAGTTATTCAGATACGTTCCATATATTGAATAATCAATTGGAGTTGGGTTCAGATCACCAGTGGACATGTCAAATTCATAGAGATATAGATCGTAATCTAGCTGCGCCGACGCCGGATTATCCATTTGTACTTGCAGTATGCTTCCCGGTTGTACATAAATAGGGTATAAAAAGCTGGACGTACCTTCTTGCTGAATGTAGCCCGTGTATGTATTAGTCTCCGCTGTGGCTGTTGCGATAACCGATTTTGGAGCCGAAATAAGTCCCTTTTGTAATTCTGAAGACGCGGTAGCCGACTCCAAATTCACAGAGGTCTCTAACCGGTGTTTCTTCAGTTTGGACGAATCCAACTCGGAAGCATCCTTGGTAAGTTCGTTTAGTATTTCCCCAGTTGGCTGCAGTAACTGTTCTGCGACACGAGCATCAGGGTGAACTCCCGATTCGACCATGTCATCGTCTGCAAACGCTTGAAAGCCGAAGGCAAAACTGAGAAATAAATTCATGACGACAACCATAGAAAGCGTTTTTTTCAAGTTTAAAATCTCCTCTCGAAATATAATAAAATTTTGCTACAATTGTATAATATACCAGTTTAAATGGTTTGTTAAGTGGTTATTATATGATGTTTTGAAGTTTCTTTGAATAACATAACTATATTACTTGCCTGCTATGTCAGGATTAGAGGATATGAATGTTTTGGAAGGTTTTCTTCTTACTATTTCTTTGGCGTGTACCTTCTGGCTTACCGTAGCAAGCTGTTGTCTGCAAACCTCGATGCTGTGTTGAAGGGGAGTTGGGGGTTTGCTATAATTCACACAGGACGCAACGAAGAAGGGAGCCCTGTACGATGAAAAAGGCCAAACACACCTGTCCCTCCAATAGCAAGGCATTCGGCTTGGCATTGCAGGCCCTTGTGTTCATGTCTAATAGTTCTAACCGCTATCCAAGTAACAATATCGCCAATCAATTATGCTCAGAAGCAACATTGATTCGCCGAATATTGGCCAAACTTGCTCAAGAGAATATTCTGGAGGTCCGTGAAGGACGCGACGGAGGTTATCGCATGAAGCAGCCACCGGAATCGGTGACACTGGCCGATATATATCTTTCGCTTCAGACCGAGGCATCGCTGTGTGAAGGAATGCTGGATTCCACAGGCGATCACTCCTTTGGTATGCAGATGCATGACATGTTCAATGATATAACGGGGGAAATTAATCATAGCGTGTTGGAAATTCTGAGAAAATACACCATTGCCGACATGGCCAAACGAATGAGTCCGATAATGGAGAATTGACAACATACCCATCCACATATATACTGTGCTTATATTAGCACAGTTAAGTGATTTGTTTTTTTATCTTTAACTGTGCTAAATAATACACAGTATATAAATGGGAGGCAAAACGGGATGGAGAGCGTAAAACAAGAGCAAAGCTTCATGGAAGTGGTAAAGGAAAGACGTTCTGTACGGCATTACGATCCTGCGGTCAACATTTCAGAGGAGGAATTGAAAGATATTCTGACTGAAGCAGCACTTGCTCCATCTGGCGCGAATATGCAGCCATGGAAATTCATTGTCTTTAATGATCAGGCATTGAAAGAACAATTGCTTCCCATCGCGAATAACCAGCAGCAGGTGGTAGATTCCTCGGCCGTTATTGCGGTGCTGGGTGATTTGGAGTATATCCAACAGGTGGATTCCGTTTACGACGCTTCTGTAGAAGCTGGTTATATGACGAAGGAAGTTAAGGATTCGTTGGTTACCAACATGAAGGGAATGCTGGGAAGCATGGATTCTCAATATATCAAGGACGGCGTAATATTTGATTGTGGTCTATTATCGATGCAGTTCATGCTCGCAGCCAAAGCGCGTGGTTATGATACCGTTCCAATGGCTGGATACGATAAAAATAAATTTATTGAAGCATTCGATATTCCCGATCGTTATGTTCCAACCATTCTCATTTCCATCGGCAAAGCCTCGCAACCGGGGCATCCGACGACTCGACTGCCTATTGACGAGCTGACGTTCTGGAATGGTATCACAAAATAACGGAGGCCTCTCCATTGGGAGAGATACTCCTTACGAGTTTAGTTCCCATTTTAGTTAAAAAGAAAGACCAAAGCAAAAAATCTTAGGCTGCCATTACGGCAGCCTTTTCGTATTTCAGCAAGAACATGGTGACCACAGAAAAAAGGCGGGTGGTTGAGATTGTGATTATCCCTTTTATGGAGCAATCCCCATTAACCAAACCTCGGTCCCAATACTATTCAATCTCAATCTCTTTTACTGTCTCGCCCTCAACCAGCACGGGCTGGTAATAGGTGTTTGTGGGCAGATCCTTTTTGCCCTGCAGTTTCTTGATGACCCAATCCGCAGCGTCACGGCCCATTTGTTCCTGGGGGTGGGTTAATGTTGTAAGTTTGATGTTTGCGTTCTTGGCGATGTATGAATTGTCCTGGCCGATAATGGATAACTCGTCTGGAATGGAAATGCCAAGCTTTCTACATGCATGTACGACTTCCAGCCCCACCTCATCGTTGTAACAGACAAGGGAGGTCAGCGCATCTCTGTTTTCCTCCAGAAACACCTCCAGATTGGTGGAGAGGTCCGGCTTCGATGCCGTATCGAACGAAAGCACTTGCTCGGGATGAAACCGCAACTTGGCTTCGCCCAGCGCTTTGATATATCCCTTCATCCGATACTTCCCTTGTAAATCATCCATTTTCGCGATAATGCCGATCTGGCTATGTCCTTTGGCGATCAGTTCCCGGGTAGCCAGGTAGCTGGACTGTACGTCATCCAGACAGAAGAAAGGCACCTCCAGCTCTTCATAAAAGGCATTGATCATCGTAAACGGTACGTCCTGCTCTTTAAAGGAAAGGTAGTACGCTATGTTGGGGTTGTACAGATTACTCTTGGTCGGTTCGACGATCAGGCCATCCACACCGTAGGACAGCATCATCTCGAGCGCCTTTTTCTCTTGTGCAACGTCGTTGTTGGTGCTGGCTAACAGCAATGAATAATTGTCCTCATTCAATCGGCCTTCAATACCGCGGATAATGGAGGGGAAGATGTAATCGGAGATGTACGTCGTGATGACGCCGATTGTTTTTTTCATCGTGTTCCCGCCGGTTCTGGATCGATACAGATTGCTTACATAGGTTCCGGAACCCTTCTCACTTCTCAAAAAGCCCTCGTTCGATAGCTCCAAAATGGCCTTTCTCACCGTCTGGCGGCTCACGTTGTAGCTGTCCTGCAGTGCGGATTCGGTAGGGATTTGTTCGCCTACGCTATAGGTTCCCGATAGGATATTGCTTTTGATATCGTCAATGATGACCTGATACTTTGGCTTCACACAGTCCACTTCTTTCATCGTTACTTATCTATAAAAAAACATCGTCATATCCATAGTTGTACGTACATATTTTATCATGAATCGATCTGAATGGAAATAAAGCAGCCAGTTTTACAAAATAAACCGTACAATTCCCATCCTTAAACAGAAATGTGTACCCTACAAAATAACCTTTTAAGCACAGAAATGAGATCGTTTACACCTTACATTTTGACTGATGTAAGTATAACTATTATATATTATTGACAAATGTACGTACAAAAAATATACTAAGTCTGTCAGAAAAGGAAAGCGCATTCTTTTCAATGAATCGAAATATGAATCTATTTCAATCATCTTCAAGGCAAAACTATTTTTACTTTACCTACTGTGGTCAGAGAGGGGACTACGTGATCATGAGTCATGTGGATATGAATGAAGCGATTACCAAGGGAGCTACTTCACTAGGCATCGAGTTTGGATCGACACGGATCAAGGCGGTACTGATTGACGAACGTTTTGAGACCATCGCGTCAGGCAGTTATGAATGGGAGAACCTCCTGAAAGACGGATATTGGACGTATAACCAGGATGATATCATCACAGGTCTTCAGACTGCGTATCGGGAAATGAAGCAAGACGTGGAGCGGAAATACGGAATCACGCTGCAAACGGTAGGCTCCATCGGATTCTCCGCCATGATGCATGGATATATCGCATTGGATAGCGCGGGAGAACTGCTGGTACCATTCCGGACGTGGCGTAACGCGACTACTGGGAAGGCTGCGAGAGAACTGACGGATCTTCTGCAGTTCAATATTCCGGAACGTTGGAGCATCGCTCACTTGTACCAAGCGATCTTGAACGAAGAGGCGCATGTGCCTCGCATCGATCACCTGACAACCTTGGCTGGTTACATACACTTGCTGCTGACGGGAAATAAAGCCATCGGTATCGGCGATGCTTCGGGTATTTTCCCAATCGACGAGTCTACGCATAATTATCACCCGTCCATGATCAAGCAGTTCGATGAACTTATCGCAGGAAAAGGTTATCCGTGGAAGGTCGAGGGGCTTCTTCCCAAGGTGTATCTCGCTGGTGAGAATGCTGGTGAGTTAACCGAAGCGGGAGCCAAGCTACTTGATCCTTCGAATGATTTGCAGTCAGGCATTCCACTCTGTCCGCCAGAAGGTGATGCCGGAACGGGCATGGTAGCAACGAATAGCGTGAGGAAGCGTACGGGCAACATTTCTGTCGGCACATCCGTGTTCGCGATGATCGTCTTGGAGAAGGAATTATCCAAAGTGTATCCCGAGATCGATATGGTTACGACGCCGGACGGTAGTCCGGTAGGCATGGTGCATGCCAACAACTGCTCCAGCGACATCAACGCTTGGCTTGGATTATTCCGTGAATTTTCTGAGGCAATGGGCTACGAAGTGAATACCGGCAAATTGTTCAGCGTGATGTTCAATAAGGCGTTGGAAGCCGACCCGGATGGTGGCGGTTTGCTGAGCTACGGTTATTACTCGGGTGAAAACATTACGGGCATCGACAAAGGCCGTCCATTGTTCGTCCGCTCCCCGGAAAGCAACTTCAATCTGGCGAACTTTATGCGCACGCATTTGTTCACCGCATTTGGTGCACTCAAGCTCGGCATGGACATTTTGACGAAGAACGAGCATGTGGCGATTGACAGCATTTTGGCTCATGGTGGTCTGTTCAAGACTCCCGTTGTCGGACAGCGGATCGTAGCCGCAGCGATGAATGTGCCGGTGTCCGTCATGTCTACAGCGGGCGAAGGCGGCGCATGGGGTATGGCGCTTCTGGCTTCCTACATGATCAACAAGGATCAGCAGGAAAGCCTGGATGTGTTCCTGGAACAGAAGGTCTTCAGCGATGTTCAGGGTGAGGAAGTTGCACCGGATGCATCGGATGTCAAAGGGTTTGAAGCATTTATCGAACGTTATCGGAAGGGCCTCGCGATTGAGCAGGCGGCGGTAGATCATCTGGTAGAGGATGTTCAAAAAGACCGCTTTTGATTACGAAGGATGCCTAGTGGCATCATCAACATCGAATATGGAATTCAGCCGAAATGTCCGTTGCTCACGTAGCTCTATCTACGCTCCGCTACTCCATTTCTAGCTTTATCCCATCTTCTCGGTACTGAAAACCGACTTTTTGAACACGCACTATTAGAGAACGGGAGGGAATAACATGTTAGAACAACTGAAAGAAGAGGTCTATGAGGCAAATCTGGAACTGCCGAAGCACGGACTTGTGAAGTTCACATGGGGTAATGTCAGCGCAATGGATCGGGACAGCGGTCTGTTTGTCATCAAACCGAGCGGTGTCAGCTATGACAAGATGAAGCCAAGCGACATGGTTGTGGTTGATCTGGACGGCAATGTGGTGGAGGGCGAAATGAGACCTTCTTCGGATACCGCGACTCACGCGGTGCTGTACAAACATTACCCGGAAATCGGTGGTATTGTGCATACTCATTCCACCTGGGCGACCATCTGGGCACAAGCCGGATTGGATGTACCTGTGATGGGAACGACGCATGCTGACACCTTCTATGGTGCCGTACCTTGTGCGCGTTTCTTGAACCAGGATGAAGTTGATCGCGGATACGAAGCGGAGACAGGCCGTCTCATTATCGAAACATTTGAACAGCGCGGGCTGGATGTGATGGCAATCCCGGCAGTTCTGCTTCATGGACATGCACCGTTTACGTGGGGCAAAGACGCCAAGTCGGCGGTTGTGAACAGCGTCGTGCTGGAGGAAGTGTGCAAAATGAACCTGTACGCGCGGCAATTGAATAACTTTGCAAAAGAACTGCCGCAAGGCATTTTGGATAAACACTATTTGCGGAAACACGGAAAAGACGCGTACTACGGACAAAAATGATATGAGCAGGAAAACAGCGAATTGAAGATTGTTCTGATTACTGAGTGATCTATATTAGGATTTAAGATTTACACGATAACGGAGAGTGCAGAACCAATCTGGAGAAGCGGAGCGTTCGCCTTTATCACCGGATTTCCTCCTTTGTAAAGAGATAAAAGAAGTCCGGGGATAACAGCGATCGTAAGATGGTACTGCAGTTGGAGTGGTCAAGTGTAAATGGAGTTAAACACACTATATAGGAAAGAAGATGATTACATGTCAGCAGCTAAACAGTTTTGGTTCGTCGTAGGTTCGCAGCATCTGTACGGGGAAGAAGCGCTGGGTGAGGTTAAAGCCAATGCACAAAAAATCACGGATGCCCTCAATGCAAGCGGCGTTCTGCCGTACCCACTCGTATTGCAGAATTTGGCGGTAAGCGCAGATAAAATCACGAGCATCATGAAAGAAGTGAACTACCGCGACGAAGTGGCGGGTGTGATCACTTGGATGCATACGTTCTCGCCTGCGAAAATGTGGATTCGGGGGACGAAATTGCTGCAAAAACCATTGCTTCATCTCGCGACACAATTCAATGAAAGCATTCCATGGGCGACCATCGACATGGACTTCATGAACCTGAACCAGGCGGCTCACGGTGACCGCGAATATGGCTTCATCAATGCACGCCTGAGAAAACAAAACAAAATCGTCGTTGGTTACTGGGAGCGTCCAGAAGTGCAGCAGCAGGTTGCGGATTGGATGGACGTAGCGGTAGCTTACAACGAAAGCTTCAACATCAAGGTTGCTCGTTTTGGCGACAATATGCGTAACGTGGGCGTGACCGAAGGGGATAAAGTGGAAGCACAGATCCAATTCGGATGGACAGTCGATTATTTCGGTATCGGCGACCTTGTACAATACGTGAATGCCGTGACGGAGCAAGAAATCGATGATCTGATCGCTCAGTATGCAGAGCTGTATGAATTCGATTATGGTACAAACAGCAAAGAAGCTTGGGAAGCCAGTGTACGTGTACAAGCAAGTTATGAAATTGCGATCAAACGTTTCCTGGACGAGGGCGGATACAGTGCCTTCACCACCAACTTCGAAGATCTGCATGGCATGAAGCAACTTCCTGGTTTGGCTGTTCAACGTCTGATGGCTCAAGGGTACGGCTTTGCTGGTGAGGGCGACTGGAAAACGGCTGCACTCGACCGCCTGCTCAAAGTTATGGCCCATAACGAAAACACAGGCTTCATGGAGGATTACACGTACGAGATGGCAGCTGGCCAAGAGGCAATTCTTCAATCCCACATGCTTGAAGTAGACCCGACACTCGCCAGCAACAAACCGAAAATCATCGTGTCCCCACTAGGTATTGGCGATCGTGAAGATCCTGCACGTCTTGTATTCGATGGCAAAGCAGGAGAAGGTGTCGTGGTTTCCATGGCAGACTTCGGAACGCATTACAAACTGTTGATCAACGAAGTGTCTGCATTTGAACCGACGGTTCCAGCGCCTAATCTGCCGGTAGCCCGTGTATTGTGGAATGTGAAGCCTAACTTCCAGGATGGGGTCAGAGCTTGGATCGAGAATGGCGGCGGTCACCATACCGTAGTATCTTTGAACCTGACTACGGATCAAATCGTGACCTATGCGAAATTGGTGAACCTGGAATACGTTGTGATTAAATAGTTTTGTTTTTCATGGACTCATTCATGAACTCATAAAAATTCTTTTCCTTATGGCCGGGGGGTTCCCCGGCCATTTTGTCTTGCTGTGAGACGCTGGGTCTGTGAACTGAAATGGGGCACCAAAGCTAAAATCCTTCTTATTACAAGTACCGGCCGATCATCGTGAAGATCTAAAACAGGAGCTCTTATGTCAACATAATTGAGGTAATACAAACTTTTGGTACTAGTGAATTGAAATGAAATTCGGAGAGTGGTTGTAAAATCCGAGACTCATTTCTCTTTATATCATGAGACGCCGGTGATCCACAAAATAACTTAACTTAATGGAGGTAATATTTATGGCAATTGGTGATGCACTAACTTCAAAATCTCAGCTTTACGGACGTGACAGCGTGGACTTGTTGGCCCGAACTCTTTGGGGAGAAACCAGGGGCGATTCAGATTCTCGTGTAGGCGTTGCTTATGTCATCAGTAACCGTAAAAGTAATTCCACGTACAACGAATTTAAAAATCTCAACTCGATTGAAGCAGTCGTGCTTGCTCCAAATGCTTTTAGTTGCTTTAACGAAGGTAATCCTAACTTGGCTGAATGTCTGAAACCTGATACAGACAGTGCAGCTTGGAAAAACATTGTTAGCCTCGCATCAAACCTAAGTAGCTACTCAAATCCAATCAGCGGTAAGTGTTTTTACACTGCTAATACTAGATTTTCAGAACTGAGTTACACTTCCGGTAACAAGCTATATTATAAGTTTCCGGGTGGAAGCACGGTGCAAGTCAGCTCTAAAATCGTAGTCGGTGGACACACATTCTTTGATTATGTCGTTTAATTTAATTTCCCACCAAAAAAGGCTGACCAATTGTGGTCAGCCTTTTTTTATTTTTCAATAGGTTTAACTTCAATTTGATCAGCAAGAAATTCATTCTTAGCACTATCGAATTTGTATGTGATATTGAAATCACATACATATGTGGGAGACACACCTACAGATCCTCCAAGGTTCAATTTTATTTTTTGATTCTCCAATGAATAGATATTTACACCACCAAAAGCAAGGCTGTCTTGCTTGTAATCCGGCGCTGGATCAAACCCATAATTGAAATCATATTCTTTTCCTTGTGCTTTAACGGAGATCGCTAATGTACCGTCGCCATTTTTAGCAACATGCGTCTCAATCTGATCAGCAACAATCTCCTCATAACTTTGTACTTTAATTTCGGATAGGTCCTCGGCGTTAACGACATGAATATCATAATTGTTTAAACCTGTTCCTCGTCCAGTCTGGATAATAATTACGGCCTCTTCTTTTCCATCGCCTGTAACATCCGTATAAAATACCTGCGGGGCAGTTCCAGTATCAACAGGGACATTCCAAGAAAAGTCTTTTTTATTACCGTTAATGTCCAGTGTTACCCCGTCGGTTTGTTTATAAAATTTTACTTTTTCATCCTCTGAAGATCCCAACAATTTTTCATTCATACTGTGCACTGGCTGTGTTGTTACTTGTTTACTGGGAGACTCACCCGAATCTTGCGGATTCGCTGTGGGCTTATCTGATCCACATCCTGAAAGCAAAACGACACTCAACACCATCAATACACCAAGCTCTTTTTTCAACCCTATAATCTCCTTTCGTCTACCTAGCAGAAATTATATCAGAGCAAATAAACATATGAGTGACATGGAATTAACATTATTTATGATTTAAGTTAAATTTATGTTATATAATCGCAAATATTAAACTTGGTATCACAGGATAACGTTAGTACCGTCGACTAAGCTCTATTTTGCTATAATAGCCCAAAGGAGGTTATCTATTCATGATACATACGCAAGAAAGTTTACTCCACCAACTGCGCCAGCTCGGCATTGATGACCAAGGAACGCTGCTCGTTCACTCTTCTATGAAAAGCTTGGGCGAAGTCGAAGGCGGTGCGGATACGGTGTTGGATGCGTTGACCGAGTATATGAAGGACGGGCTATTGGTGTTGCCAACGCATACATGGTCCACGATCAATGCGGACAATCCGATGTTCCACGTGGAATCTTCGCCATGCTGCGTCGGTATTCTTCCTGAGCTATTTCGCAAACGACCTGAAGTAGTACGTTCTTGGCACCCTACACATTCGGTAGCTGCTCTGGGACGCGACGCCGAAGCATTTACGAAGGACGATCATCTTTTCGATACACCTTGTGCGAGAGGCTCAGCCTGGGGGAAGCTGCTTGATCGGAAGGCATCCATCCTTTTGGTCGGCGTTGATCTGAAACGGAACACGTTTATCCATGGTATTGAAGAATGGGTCGACATCCCAGGTAGATTAACTGACGGCCATGAGATGTTAAAGACAGTTTTACCCGATGGAACCGAAATTTCGGTGCCTTCCCGAAGACACTGCGGATTATCGTGGTCGGAGCATTTTTGGAAAGTGGATGACGTTCTTGAACGTAAAGGTGCGATGCGTAAGGGGCAGCTTGGCGATGCGGTTGTCAGAGTGTGTGATGCGGCCTTGTTGACGGAAGTAATCACGAGCATGCTCCAAGATAATCCGGATTTATTCTCTGACAATTTGCCTTTGGACACTGTACACGAATGAGGAGAGGGCCGTCCGGTAACGGAGGGCTCTACATACGTACCTGCTTGCCTCTTACGACAGCTAACAAGGTCTTCTTTCCCCCGGTTTACATCCAAACGTTCAATTTCATTCACAAAAACGCAAAAATTGCGCAAAATTCAAACAGAGGTTGGTTGGTTTGCCATTGTATGGGCTACTCACCCCATTAGCGGTGTGATAAGATGTGGTTAAATTAACCAATAGCAATAATATAGGAATATCTTTTATAGGTTTATCGAAGCTTCACATAGCATTAAGGAATAACCCAGTTCAATACTATCTTCGTTGTCGCATGCAAAAAGGAGAAGATTCGTGAGCCCATTAGTATGGTATGATCTCTTTCTATTCGTCCTATTGTTTGGTGTATACGTATATGTTTTTGCAACGGTTAGAATTACGAACTTACATAAGGTTTACTTTTTGTTTCATGGGTTAATGATGCTCTGGCCATTCTGTCAATTTGCGAGTACGTTGACGAAAGATCCAGGCTTGCAGTTGTTCTACGTTACGTTATCTTTTGTCGCCGTTTCCTTACTAGGGAGTGGTTGGCTGCTGCTTACGATCTTCATTACGGGTGAAGCGGAGCGATTAGGCCAAAAAAAATCCTTCCTATTGTTCATCCCTGCGGTTATTGGAGCCATTGGCGTGATCCTGAACCCATGGGGCTGGTTTGTAACACCGCTGGAGGGCGGTTATATCGAGCGGGCATATGGACTCTGGTTCTGGGTTGTTATGGCTATACTCGTCAGTTACTTTGTAACGTCCCTCTTTATTTTATTCCGGGCACTATATTCTTCTCGAACGTCCTCCATGATTAAAAATCAGGTGAAAGTTACGCTATGGGGCATATTTGTGTTGGCTGTTTTTGCAACCATCGACGCTATGCTTAATGTGGTTCTAAGAGCGTATTTACCGTTTATCATTCCCGGACTGACCTCGTTGGGGATTTTCGTGTCTGACCTCTTCTTCGTCTATGTTATTAAAAGGTACAATGTGTTCGATCTGGTTTCCATCGCGCATGAGGATGTGATCAATACCATTCCTTACGGCATCCTTGTACTGGATGAGAATGAGATGATTATTGAATTGAACAAAGCCTCCCGATCCTTCATGGATCTGCACGTGGGGGATTCTTTTGATATGGAAGCATTTCTGGGTTCTGTTCGCGTTGAGGGCAGCCGCCAGAAGTTTCTGAAGGAGTATAAGCAAAAGGACAATACCTTGTCTCAAATTGAAGTACTCGTGGGGCGGGATGACATCCGTCATTATATCCTACAAGCGTCTCCCATTGTGGATGCTGCGCGCGCGCCCATTGGTCATATTCTTACGTTCCAGGATGTCTCTCAAGAGCGCTTCTACGTAAAAGAAATGAATCGGCAGAATGAGACGCTTCAGGAGCGTAATCATGCCCTGGATCGCATTCGTCTGGAGTTGTCCGAGGCCAATCGCAAGCTGGAAGAACTCGCCCTGACGGACAGTCTGACGAACTGCTACAACCGTCGTTATCTGACCCAACACCTGAATCATGAGGTTATCACCAACATTCAATATAAAACGCCGTTTTCACTCATACTGCTGGATATTGACTACTTCAAAGCGATCAATGATCGCTACGGACATGTCATCGGGGATGAAGTACTGCATCGCACGGCTCAGGCTGTCAAAGAATCCATTCGTAGTACCGATATTCTAACGCGATATGGCGGGGAGGAGTTCATGATCTACCTTCCACATACCGAACGGCAACTAGCCCAACAAATAGCGGAACGTGTGAGATTAGCGGTGGAGTCGAACCTCATTGTGGTGGATCATGAGATCGAACAGGTGTCCATTACGATTAGCATAGGAATTCTGTCCATTGAGGATTTCGAATGTGAGCATGTCCCGGACAATCCGGAGGGGTATCTGATTCAGTTGTTCGCTGCGGTAGACAAGGCGTTGTATCAGGCGAAGCAGAATGGGCGTAATCGGATTGAGTTTGCGGAGTTTGAGCGGGTTGTTTTGTAGATTCATGAAATTAAAAAAGAGTGTGAGGGTTACTCCACTCTTTTTGATTTCGATGCTGATGTATTTAGTCAGAACTTTTTTGTAGCTTTTCTATAGTATTCAGAATCTCTTTATTAATTTTCGTTAATGATGAGATTTCATCTGCGCTTTTACCACTTATTAATGTTATATGTTCATCCAAAGCATTTTTGTACTCGGATTCTTCGTTGAATTTGAAGATTTCTTCAGCAGGAACCTGAAATCCATTTATTATTTTTTCCAGAGTCTCCAGAGAAATATTTCGATCTCCCCGTTCAACCCCACCAATATAGCTGTAATGAAGACCTGCTGCTTCAGCTAGTTGTTCTTGAGTCCAACCCTTGGCCTTTCTTAACTCGCGTATTCGATTCCCTACACTTTCTGGTAAATTCATATGATCACCTCCACTTAAGGTTAGAAGAGGTTATAGAATCGTTACAGACTAACATATACAAATTGATTTTGATTATAATAGTACTTATAAGTACAATTTATATTGATCTTCTTTTGGTTTAACTATACAATTATTTGATAATGGATAATCAAGGAGGAATCCCTTTGCGAACTTCTATCCTGAAATCACTTAAACCGGACATTATTGTTGAAATGTTGGACATGGCTGTTGCTTTTGAAAATTGGAACAAGGTGATGGAGACGGCGGACGTTTTGTACCAGTGTGTTGAGTGCATTCATGAAGAGCGGCAGGAGCATCTGACCAAGGGATTACCTTTACCATACATCCATACTGAGCATCCATTGATCTATTATCACGGGTTCAGTCTCCAAGTGAGGAGCATGGCTCACCAGAAGATGGGGCAGATGGATCAGGCGCGGGCGTGTATCGACCGGTATGCAGAACTAGCATGGATGGAAGAGCTGAATGAGGCGGGAATGCAGGTAATGCAGGAGTTTAGGCATCGAGCACAGGTGAATCGGTATGCGCTGGAGATTGAAGCGGGGCATGCAGAGCTGCTGGAGGAGTATGTGAATTTTCTGCTAGAGAATCCAGAGGAATGTATAGCAGGTCTAAGAACGATTGTGGAGGCCGCGGTTCTTGTATCGTTGGCAGATTGATCGAGTTTTACATATGTTTGCGAATCAGGTTCAGGGTGTTGGTGTAAAATTAGATTCTTCAAACAATGCAGATATGTACCACTATTGTTATCACCGAGCTTTATACGAACAATGCACTTAGATTAGCGGATGAGCTTGAGATGAATCGGTATTTCAAAAAATGCGCGTCACTACTAGAATCGTTGCGGGAAGATGCGACGGAGGAGCAGATTGGGCGGTATCGGACGTTTTTGGAGGGGATAGGGTAATGGGGTTATTTGCTGGTAAAAAGTGCTTTGAAATGGGTAAATGCATATAGGACCATAGCACCGATGATGTGTACAGCTTATATTTTAGAAATGGTTAAATCAGGATGTTAGCCGGATGGCCTGTACTGCAAACTTCTGCTAACATAGGTTAATCCTATTTTAAATGAGCGGAGAAATGTATGAGTAGAATCAAAGTAACCCCTGAACAACTGCATCACGTATCGAATCAGGTGGATCAAGCCAGACAACAGTTGGAGAGTATACGGGGTGATCTGACGAGACAGATCATGTTCATTCAGATGATGTGGATGGGTGCAACGCAGGAGCGGTTTTTCTATGAGTTTGAGCAATCACGCCCTATACTGGATAAAGCGCTGGAGAGTATGGTGAATACATCCAAGGAATTGAAGGACATCGCTACGCGCTTCCAAGATGCAGATGCTCAGTTGGTAAGTCTGGGTGGTGCAACTGGAGCAGTCGGTGCCGCAGCAATGATGACCAATTCAGCAGGTGATTCAAGCTCGGGTGATAAGGGATATCGGATGGCACAAATTAATATGTTTGGAAAGTGGGTGTGGATGCCTGTCAACGAGGACGGTGTTGCGGATCAGGCTGCTCTTCAGGCGTATGAGAAGGATCATGGACATCTAGATGTTAATCGCATGCAAGGTGAGAAGGTTGAACCACCTGGGGAGGATATATTTTCACTACAGATCAAGGCATTCCAGAACGGAATACATCCCTATACAGGAGAAACCGTCTCTGATTCTTATGCTCGAACCATGGTTACCTCTCTAAAGTTTGCCCAAGTGTTTATGGCGATTCAGATGGTTCGTGGAAGTGTCCCGGGTGGCAAGGGTCCATTTCGTTTACCATCATCTAGTCCAGCCGTGGCGAAAATTAAGAAGAATCTTGAAACGGCTAAAGCGAATTTGGGGAATACTCAAAAGAGTGTGGTTGAAGCATCTCCAAAAGCCGTTGAGCAGAAAGTTAATTTGAGTCAAAATCTAATTGATCATGTTATTAATAGACATTCTGTAAATAGTACGAAGCAACAACTTCCATATCTCCAAAAGAAAATGTCTGAAGAGCAGATTAATGAAATGTTAAGTAGGAAATCTTTTTTTAATAAAGAGTGGTCGGATAAAAAAATAACTGATGCGTCAACGGTGGCCGTCAATCAGCTGAAACAACAAGGAGTAAACGAAGGGTTGCATACCGTTACTGTTTTTAATGAACCGATTAAGGTGTTCATTAGAAATGGTAATGTTGATTCTGTATATGGAACTCATATATATAAAATTGGTGATTTATTAGATTAGGAGTGCTTGAATATGTTCGCTATTTCTTTCAAAGCAATTGATAACTTTGATGAAATTAAACAAATGTCCGCGGAGCAATTTGATCAGACGAAACATGATATAGAGGGAATTATTGAATTGGACTTTAACGGTAATAAGTACGGCATGTTCTTCGAAGATTGTCCATTTGGTAATGAAAGACTCATTAGATGGTTTGTTGACTTAATAACCATTGCCAAAATGGTTAAAGTTCATAATTATGTTGCATATCGAATTCCGGATAGCGCTAATTTGTGGCTTGAGTTTAAATCCCAGGAAAAGGAATTAGAAGTCAGTTTAGTTGAAGATACTGATCGAGAAGTCATTCTGGATCTGTTTATTACGGAGCCGTTTAAGGAATTTAGATATTCAACTTGGAAAGGCGCTAATGTTAACTTAGCTTCTTTTACTAAGGAAATTGTAAGAAATGCCCGAGAATTCATAAATTTTGTTGCTGTACTGAACTCTAAAATAATGGAGAGTAAAAACATTCAAATACTAGAGAACAGTTTGCTGGAACTGGAGTCTCAATAAAAACACTATTATGGTGTGCAAACAGATAAACACTAACCCAAATATCAATTCCTCTCACCTTCCAGAGACAATTCAGGCCATGCAACCAGAATTGTCTCTTTTTATTGAACAAATTAATCTTTCAGCCCTATAACCGGGTTATCTATCTGACATAAACTAGCGTATACTGAGGGAATAGCAAATATCTTCAAATTGCATATTTAAATTGACCCATATTATTGATACACTAGATCAAGGTTATATTCATTCAGAGAAGGGGCGGGCCTGTTCAAGAATGGGGCTTGCTGCAATGCCAAATCGATAACGCTTACATCCTTTTGGCAAATATAGGATATAAGGACGGTAGACATGAGCCAGGGACAAACGAGTACAGATGTTATCTTGATTGGTGCCGGAATTATGAGTGCAACTTTGGGAACTTTGCTTAAACAATTGGCACCAGACTGGAATATTAAGGTTTTTGAGAAGCTCGCCAGTGCGGGGGAGGAAAGCTCCAACGAATGGAATAATGCCGGAACCGGGCATTCAGCATTGTGCGAACTTAACTATACCGTTGAACGACCAGACGGATCCGTAGATATTAGCAAAGCGATTAAGGTGAATGAGCATTTTCAAATCTCAAGGCAATTTTGGTCCTATCTCGTCAAAAGCAATCTGATTCGTAATCCGCGGGACTTCATTATGCCGCTCCCTCATTTGAGTTATGTACATGGAGAGCAGAATGTCCAGTTTCTAAAAAGACGCTTTGAAGCGTTAGCGAAACATCCGTTATTCGTTGGCATGGAATTCTCGGATAATAAGAAAAAACTGGCGGAATGGATTCCGTTGATGATGAAAAACCGCACGGGCAATGAACCGATTGCAGCCACCAAAATTGACTCCGGTACGGACGTTAACTTTGGTGCTTTAACGCGTATGCTAATGGAACACTTAAAGAGCCAAAACGTGGATATCCACTACCAACATAGCGTGAAAAATATGAAACGCACAAGCAATGGATCTTGGGAATTAGCCGTGAAAAATCTGAAGAGCGGAACCGTCGAACGGCACACCGCACAATTCGTTTTCATCGGTGCGGGCGGCGGAAGTTTGCATTTGCTGCAAAAATCCGGCATTCCTGAGGGTAAACATATCGGCGGCTTCCCGGTTAGCGGCATCTTTATGGTGTGCAAAAATCCGAAAGTCGTGGAACAGCATCATGCCAAAGTATATGGAAAAGCTTCGGTGGGTGCTCCGCCAATGTCTGTTCCGCATTTGGATACCCGATTTATTGAGAATCAGAAGTCGCTGCTATTCGGACCGTTTGCCGGGTTCTCGCCAAAATTCTTAAAAACGGGCTCCAATGCCGATCTGATTACGTCCGTGAAGCTGCATAACTTGCTCACGATGCTCGCGGCAGGCGTCAAAGAAATCTCACTAACCAAATACCTGATCCAACAACTCATGTTATCCAAGGAACAACGCATGGCCGAATTGCGTGACTTTGTTCCAGATGCCAAGAGTGAGGATTGGGATATGGTACTGGCGGGCCAGCGTGTGCAGGTGATTAAGGACACGGCTCAAGGCGGCAAAGGAACCCTTCAATTCGGCACGGAGGTAGTCACTGCGGCGGATGGCTCGATTGCGGCATTGCTCGGAGCTTCACCGGGTGCTTCAACTGCTGTTCACGTGATGCTGGAAATCCTCCAGAAGTGCTTCCCGCAGCATATGGATGCCTGGGAACCAAAGATCAAGGAAATGGTTCCTTCCTATGGCGAGTCACTGGTCGACAATCTTAGTCTTCTAAACCAGGTACATGCGTCAACCGCTCGGGTGCTTGGGCTGACGGCTGAGAAATCAGTCGTTCGGATGTAACGAGATATATGCGGCCTGCTCTATAGTAGGTGCGATAAAGAGCTAAGCCGGCTATAACCGTGCTTAGCTCTTTTTTATGTACCATTAGTGTATGCCGCCCTCCAGAACTACTCTATGCAAGTCGGAAAATTCACCCTTAATTATTCAGTCGTAATACTTTCGCCCTGTTGGGAGATCGTGGAATCTGAGATGATGGGTTCATCAAAGGTTCGGGTCACAAACTTCGGCCTTTGGCCTTCAGGCTATGGCGATCCTTCCTTCTAACTTCATTGGCGAACTTAGGGTTGCCGCTTTCCTGAAGATCTCAATTCAGAGAGGAGGCGTCCAGGCTATCATATTCCTTCCTTCTACACCAGACCAAGTTTTTAGGGATATGGCTTTCCTGGACTCTTTTATCATGAACAATACCATCTATTTGCGCAGAGCGAACAAACTCATGATCGAGCAAGAACAAGGGGAGAAACAGCTGCCGAAGGTTTATTTGGCGACGGCCCTTAAAAATATAGAAACGCTTGGATACACCTTCTCGGATGAGTTGATGCAGGCGGTGCAAACGTTATCCAAGGAACAATTTGAAGCATTGGTGGTCCAGGTTGTGGCTGATCTGAGAATCATGGTCGGCGCACATGTGGACTACAGACCAATGTATCCTGGATTCCCGGCGCAGGTGATGGAGGAAGATGAGGTGGAACTTTACCTGAATGCCATCCTTCATTATCTGACCTTGGTATATCCGAGTCATGAACCCGTGGTAAGAGTACCTTTGCTGGATAAAGTGAACCTGAAAGTCATTGGCCTCGGCAACAAGGCTGAATTTCAGACACTCATCCGTCAGCTCATTGAAGCGAAGGGCTCCATTTCGGAGACAGACAAAGCAGATATCGATACGGTGCTGGAACATGCGGAACCGGATGAAGTAGATGCGTTGTTGCCAGCCGAGATTCCTTTCAAGGAAAATGTGGGGTTCGTAGTAGCTTCCTTATTAAAATATGAAAAGGCCAATATCGACCGAATCGGCCCGTATTTCAGAACGGCAACGGATGTCCTTCGTCTTGCTGTAGCCTGGTCGGATGGCGATGTCAGTCTGGCTCAAGCTTCGCCTTTCCGTAAATTCAAGCGCCGTGAGAGACGCCTGTTGCTTGGTCTTCTGGAACAGTGCGGTTCGATTACGGAAGACATGCTCCGTTACAAGGATCGCTGGATTCGTCTGGGCGAAATTCTGCATCCATCTGAATATAAGGTGCGGTACCCCCGATGCGAGGAAGCTTTTGATATCTTGCGTAATAACAAATCGTTTACGACCTTTAACGGAAGTGTGGAGCTTGCCTTCCAATACCAGAATGTGTGGAGTTTAATTGAGCTGTTGAAGCAGCGTCCTGGTGAATTTGCGAGAAGATTGGATCACCTGTTGCGTTCTACCACGGATAAGGAGTATGTATTGCTGGCGTTCGGAGAAATTTTGGAGCACGTATCGACACCGGTATTGTTGCAGGTGAAGCAGCATTTTACCCAGCGTAATGAACCGCAGGATCTGCGTGTATTTTTCCCGAAAGGTAATGTAGCGAAGGCTTTCGCCATTCCGAATCAGCTTCCAGAGATGGACGATGATACATGTCAGAAAGTTGTGCAAATGTGTGAACAAGCGCTGGTGCAGCGTTTCGCCGCCCTTCCTTCGCTTGGGAAGACGTATGTCGATCCACAGCTTCAAGATTATCTGGTTCCCTTTTCCCAAAGATCGGCGAGCAAGGCCCTTCATACGATTGTTCGGGGAAGTCGGGTGCCGATGGCCGAAGGAGATACGATTCGTTTCTTCAACTGGTGGAAGGAAGGGACCGTGAACGGTCAATCAACGGGGCGCGTAGATATCGATCTGTCTGCGGTGATGTACGATGAGAACTGGAACTATGTAGAGCACATCTCCTATACGAATCTGCGTTCATCCAACTATAAGGCCGTTCACAGCGGGGATATCGTGACAGCACCTCATGGTGCAAGTGAGTTTATTGACCTGCATATTCCGTCGATTGTTGATTATGGCGGACGTTATGTGGTGGCGAGTCTGCTTTCCTTTACGAGTCATCCATATTGCGATTTGCCGGAATGCTTTGTGGGCTGGATGATGCGGAAAAAGCCAGGCTCTGGCGAGATCTTCGAGCCGTCCACGGTGGCGAACAAGATTGATATCACGGCAGATACGCAGATCACGATTCCCGTTATTATGGATTTGGTGGAGCGTACAGTCATCTGGACGGATCTGGCGCTGACCAGACACCCAGAATATTACAACAATGTTGAGGGTAATCAAAAAGGGATGGTCTTGATGGGCAAAGCCCTGACCACATTGCGCAAACCGGATCTCTACGACTTGTTCACACTCCACGCAAAGGCCAGAGGTGAGCTGGTAGATTCGTTGGATCAGGCCGATACAATCTATTCGGTGGAGCAAGGAATTACCCCGTTTGATATCGAGCAGATTATGGCGGAGTATTTGGCTTAAGTCCATCACATGTGAATATGGAGGCCGAGACAGAAAAGAGCAGTGGATAGCTGCTCTTTTTTCGGTTCATTTACTCATTCACATCACTCACTCACTCATTCACATCACTCACTCACTCATTCACATCACTCACTCGTTCGTTCGCTTCGCTTAGTACTTCCGCGCCGCCTATGGCCAAAAATTCCTCCACGAAATCATCAAATTCGCTCAGCGGTCTCTCGCCTGTAATGAAGGAGATGTAGGCCTTGTTCTTCAGCTTGATCAGCTCTGCTCCGTTTTTGGCAAGGGAGGGGGTTGCTACCTCAAGTGAGTTGTAAATGCCTTCCTGGTCTAGCCCGAGGGTCGAAGCCCACTGCTCTCGCCGCCCGGTCTGCTTCAGAGGCACGGTCATGCCCAGATTGGCGCCGATTGCGTTTTGATAACTGAACATCTTGTCGTACGGAGGAAGAATGACCGTATTCTGCGGAAACGTATCCGTCCAAGTCCAATGCTTGCCCTTCACGCCTAAGGCCAGAGTAGCCGCCTCGTTAGGATCAGGATTTGCGCTGACATCATCCAGAATTCGAAGTATCGTCGCAAGCTTGCCTGGTTCCTTGACGGCATCTGCGCCGATGGCCGTGAAGCTCATTAACATATCGTATCCCTTGGAGCCGAGCTGCCCGTATGGTCCGCTAAACGGTCTGCCGAACACCACCCGGGCCTCCGGGTTCTTGGCGGTCAGCTCCTTCACGTTAAAGGTCGATTGCACCGGAGTCTCTACGGCATGACCATTCGAGCCATAACTCCAGTCCACGTAATCACCATCCTGAATCCAGTGATAATAATTGCCCATGGAGGTCATTCCGATCCTGCCGTTAATAAAGGCGTGAGACAGGTGTTTGTAGCTGCCCTTATTCTCCCCGGTAATAAACTCGGGATCGATCACGCCGTCCCGGTACCATTTGCGTAAATATCGCAGTGCTTCTTTCATTTCAGACTGAAGTGCCCCGATGACCTGCTCTCCATCCTTTATGCTGAAGTAGAGCTGATCCGCGAAAACGATTTGCCCAAAGGCACCAAATACAACGTTCATGCCTTCGCTGGACAAGCCATAGGTATCCTTGATCCCATTGCCGTCAGGATCATCGTTGGTGAAGGCATAGATTACTTTCTCAAAATCAGCCAGCGTTTGCGGCACCGACAGGCCAAGCTTGTCCAGCCAGTCCTGCCGGAAAACGACCGGGGTACGATAGATGTTGGTCGGATTAATAACAGGAATACCATAATAGGTTCCGTCAATCATTCCGGCATTTTCGTAAGCAGGCGCATTTTCCCGGATGACACTCATCAGGTTCGGAGCGTATGTGTTGAGCATATCCACAGGAATCTCGGCCAGTACGCCTTGCTGCTGGTACTTGAGCAGATCCTGCGGCTGGCGTATACGGAACAGATCGGGAATGGCACCCTGGGCGAGCTTCATGTCGAGAAGGGATTCATATTTGTTGTTTTCAAGGTTCCATACATCGAGATCAACGTCGAATTTGTCTTCCACGTACTTGAGCATTTCCGCATCCTCAGGCACTGGAACATTCTGATGCATCGTCCATGAAATGTGGTAGCGCGAATTGGGAGAAGCCGAATGGGCCTCTTGCTTATCCGTTGTGGTCTTCTGCCCGAGTGGCAGATCGCAGCCGCTGAGGATACTGATCATGCCTACCGGAATCAGCATTGCGAGAAGTGCAGTAACGCGCAGCCATCCCTTATTTTTCATCCGCAACCCTTCCTCACCTTAAGATCCAGCTTCCGCAATTTCTGCCGAAGCATTCTTGCGTAAATAATGGCCCGGCGTACAGCCGTACATTTCCTTGAACCGTTTAATGAAATAGGCAGTCGTTCCGTAGCCGACGGAACTTGCGATCCGTTCAATAGTCATGTTGTTGTTCTCAATCAGTTCTTTGGCCCGTTCCATCCGCCGGGAAGTGACATAGTCGGTATAGGTGACGCCAAGTTCTTCTTTAAAGAGCTTGCTCAAATATTTGGGACTGATGAACACCTGCGCTCCTACGGCCTCCAGTGACAGATCTTCGGACAAATGCTCCTCAATATATTGTTTTGCAATCCCGATGGTGGAGACGGCCCGGTCGCTGTTCCGTTTCTCCGTTTCGGAGATAAATACCGTGACCGACTCCACCAGCCAGTCGCGGTATGCCACGATATTGGCGATACTGATGTACTCATGGTACAGATCGGAATGACCGAGCTGAAGGGGATGCTTGTAACGGACATTTTTCACAACATCCGAGTAGACGAATACCGCATTCGCCAGCATAAAATGACAATAGTCTGCGGGATATAATCCTTCCCTCATCGTGGCAATGAACTGGTCAACAGCGGCAACAGCCTCATCCGGCTGTCTGGCATGAAGCTTGTCCCTGAACTTGGCAAGCAGGGTCTGCGGAATTTCATCCATATTGTGCTCCCGCTGGAGAATGCTGCGATCCTTCAGGATATGGAGCTCGGGCAGGAAATACGCGTATTTCATCAACGCCTGGGCATCGCTGAAGCTTCTGTGCACATCGGCAAGCTCCTGCACCCAGGAGCCTGACGACAGCTGAATATTAGGCTGGAACTGCTGTCGTGCCTCTGACAATAGAAGCCGGGACAGCTTGTCCAGCAGCGGTTCAGAAGCTATATCCGTACACAGAATAACCGCCAGCTTCTTATCCGGCAGTTCCTCGACAATCAGGCGGCTGTCCGGCAAGGATAGGGACTCCAGCCCATGGATCAATCTTGATATGACCGATGACAGGTTCTCCGAGCTAAGTCCCATGTGGACTACCGCGGTATTTAGGAGCAAGCAGCAGTATCCCTGATAGGGTTGTGAAATGCCCAGTGCAGTCCGTTCTTCCGCCCACTGTTCTGGGCTATAGCTACCGTGCAGTAAATTCAGTACGGCGTTGTGCTTGATGGCCGGGCTGTTGGCCAGCAGCGTTTCCTCAAGGCTGCTCACCTTATCGCTTAATTGCAAGAAGGCACTGTCGATCAGTCGGTATTCATTCGAAATATGTTTGGGTGTAGGCCCGGATAAGTCCTTAATTCGGTTAACGAGGCGTTTAATCGGACTGTAGTTGGCTTTGACCAGTACTGCGGACAGCGCCAGACCAATCAGGATGGCGATGATGCAGATGCCGAGGATGAGCTTCTGTACCATGATTGATTGCTCATAATAGAAGCTGGCTGGCATTGCGCTATAGATAGTCCATCCTGTCGAAGGCAGGGTCTGGTAGGACACAACAACCGATGTATTGCCGATCTTGTCGTCAAAGCTGCCCTTCTCGTTTCCGGACTGTAAAGCTTTCTTGATGCTGGCACCGTATTCCCCTGACTGACCCGGAGTGTCTGTACTGGCATTGCTAATGGCGTTACCCATCGGGTTAACGATAAATGTGCTGTTGTATTGTGAGGGCATCATATTCTCGATGATGCTGCTTATCGCGCTTTCCTTTACATCTATTGCAATAAAGACATCTCCGGTTTCGCCTGTGGACTGAAAAGGATAGCTGTGCGCGTACGTAAACAGGGCGTTGCTTCCGCCACCTGACACGCTGGAGAAAATATCCTGAGGCACCTGGCGTGAAGCTGTCCATAAGCTATTTTGCTTGCTTGTTCGCATGTCCTGAAGCCAATCTGAATAATAAGTCGAGCCTTCCCCTTGATCGGCGTTATAGCGCAGGCCGTATAGCGACGATAGCATGATGTTTTGTCCAGGATAATAGAGATGTATGGCCTGAATCATGTCCGTGTTGCCGGCAACTTTGGACTTAAGTAATTCCTGAAGGTCAATGACGCTGTCCAGCCCGCTCCGGGTAGATGGTCCAGCGAACAGTCGAATATCCGCAGACTTGTCGAGTGACAGGTCCAGATAGATTTGCTGCACCCTTTGCAGGATCGTTCCTTCAATGGTTTGTGTTGTATTTTCAAGAATCAGCTGATTCTTGTTCTGCAACTCTTCATTGTAACTGCGTGAGAAATAGATATAGAAGAAAGAGCATATGAGCAGCACAATAACGACGACGATGGAACCGTACGAAATCGCAAGATTCGCCCATGCGGAGCTCCATTTTTTCATGAGGCATTCCTCCCGGCGACGATTATACACTACGAGATTCCACCAAAGTTCAAGATTTATATTAAGCGAATGTTAAATGTCGAAAAAAGGCGAGATTGCTCCGAAATTGATACAATGGCGAAATTGTTTTATTGCTGGTTCAGCGTGCCGGGTGCTACATTGAGACCGATTCGAGACCAACTACAAAACGATGGGAGTCGAAAAGAATTGAAAACGAAGGCTAATAAAAACAAGAAAAAAATGTTTGCCGCTGCGATGGGTGTGATGCTTCTCTCTAATTCAATGGCATCAGGCGCTGCGCTCGCAGTATCAACCGATGCACCAGTTCCATTACCGCAAGAGCCGGCATGGGGGTATTTCGTAGATACGTATAAGAACAATAGCTCATCCAACAACACGCTTGAGACCAACCCGGCCCTAGACACGCTGTCCAAGTTCCTGGACCTCTGGACGCCAGGTGATTCATGGGATAATGGCACAAAACTTAAAGCTGATATATTGGATTACAACATTCAATATGTAGCGAATATCGCTGCAACTCGCACCAAGGCAGAAGAGGATGCAGCATATTATACAGACCGTACGAACCAATCCTATGGTGCAACCGAGGGGCTGGGTTCGCTGGCTGATGTGTATCGTGAAAAATCAGGCACATACACCACAATTACAAGCATTCCCGAAGATGCAACGACGAAGAAGTATGACGACGGTAATTCTACCAATAAAGCCGGAGATTCAAATTCCGATCTGGGCAAAATGGTAGATCTGGTCGGAGCCTTGCGGGGGAACGCGGCATCATCGAATCCGTCCAAAAATTTCTTCAGTTATATGCGTCCATTCCGCTGGCTGAATACGAATGAGGTTGTCGTGCCAACGCTGAGACCGGCAATCAAAGACGTTTCAGAGGCGGCCTCCGACGGCGGCTTCCCGAGTGGACATACCAATGCGTCCTACCTTGCTGCGCTTGCATTAGCTTATGCAACCCCTGAACGATTCCAGGAACTGGTTACGCGTGCATCGGAGATGGGCAACAACCGAGTTGTTGCCGGAATGCACTCCCCGCTGGATGTCATGGGCGGACGTGTGCTTGCAACTGCCCTGGCAGCCGGTGCTTTGAATGATCCTGAGAATGCGGAATTGAAGCAGGCGGCGTACGATCAGGCGCATAACGTGCTTTTGAAGGAGACTGGAACAGCAGAAGACCGATTTACCGACTATGAGAAGAACAAGGCTGAGTTCACCCAACGTCTGACCTACGGCTTCCCGCAGATCGGTTCTACAACGGAGCCCGTGGCGGTGCCTAAGGGGGCCGAAGTGCTGACCGAGACCAGACAGCCTTACCTGAGCGCGGATCAGCGTCGTGCTGTACTGGCAACAACCGCAATCGAATCGGGTTACCCGCTGCTGGATGATCCGGAAGGTTGGGGACGTCTTAATCTGTTTGCGGCTGCTGACGGATACGGCGCCTTCAACAGCGATGTAACGGTTACGATGGATGCCAGCAAGGGTGGTTTCAACGCCATAGACATTTGGCAGAACAACATCTCCGGTACCGGCAAGCTGACGAAGGAAGGCAGCGGTACATTGAAACTGCGGGGGGCTAACACCTACTCCGGCGGTACCCAGGTTAATGAGGGTACACTGGAAGGTGATACAGCTACAGCTTTTGGTAATGGCGATGTGGTCAACAGCGGGGGTACACTTACGGAGAGCGTGACGGGCAAATGGAACATTGAAGGCAACTACACGCAGGCTGCTGACGGGACGCTGGAACTCAACGTAGCTTCTGCAAATGATGTGCTCGACGTTAAAGGTATGGTGAATACCGCCGGAACACTGCATGTGAATTTTGCCAGCAGCTATGTACCTGGCGCGGGTGAGATCACACTTGTAAGCCATGGTTCCAATCAGCAAAGCGGCAAATTTGCCTCTGTTCAGGTGGATGGCCTGCCAAGCAAATATACTACCCAGGTTAAATACGAGAACAACCGCATCGCGCTGGTGATTGCAGATACAACGAATCCGGGTACAACCCCAACAACCCCAAGTACACCGGGTACAGGTGGTGGATCGGTCACTACACCAACACCATCCACACCATCAACGGGTTCTGGAACAGATTCGGGAACAGTAACCACACCTCCTACAACGGAACCTACAGTACCGCCAACAACACAGGTTAATCCGTTCAAATCGGGTGTTGTGAGTCAGGAAACGGTGCTGAAGGCAGTGAACGAAGCTATTGCGGCGACGAAAAATGAAAATAAGAAATTCAACGATGTCACAGGTCACTGGGCTGACAGAAATATCAGTACTGCCGTGAAGCTGCGCATAATTAACGGTTATGCAAACGGCAAATTCCAGCCAAATGCATCTGTAACCAGAGCGGAATTTACCGCCATGGTTGCTCGGGCATTGGGTCTGGGCGAAAGCACGGCTTCCGCCAGCTTTAAGGATACAAGCTCAAATTGGGCTGCGGGTTACATCAGTGCTTTGGCTGATAAGGGAGTGATTGGTGGTTATGCGGACGGCAGCTTCAAACCAAATGCAACGATCTCCCGCGCTGAGATGGTGACGATCATTGCTCGTGTGCTTGACCTGAATGCACTTGCAACTAGTGCTCCGACGAGCTTCAGTGATGTGGACAGCAGTAACTGGGCAGCGGCGGCAATCGCGCAGGCTTCATCGGCCAATCTGGTGCAAGGGCTATCCTCTTCCGTATTCTCGCCGAGCGGCAAAGCTACACGGGCTGAAGCCGTGACGATGATCATCCGCGCACTGGAGAGTGACAGCTCAATCAAGGCACTTATCGAAGGGTTGTAAAAGCATGTATAAGCTACTCGCCACTCGCCAGATCCTAAAGTATAATTCTGGCGAAAAATGCATAACTCAATTTTTTTAAAGAGCGAGAGGGTTCGTATAACGCGAACCCTTTCGCTCTTATTTTGATATTGTTTTGGAGAACACCCTGTAGTGCGATATAATAATTCATGACTGGAATGAAGTGTCACATGGCTGAATTGCTTCAACGATTATGAATCTATACTTGGCGGTGAGATCCGATGAATCGATTGAAAAACAGTGGGTTTTATAAACTTTCATATCTTATAACGCCCGAACAATTCAAATCTGTTTTGAGAATTTTTGAGCAGAAACAGGTCCTTTTCATAAGTCCCAACCTCGCCCAGACCCGATATGATTACAATCAGATATATGAGGCATATAGTCAATTTTATAATTTCTATACGGCAACCGAAAAAGAGGAAGGGGAGGTTATTCGCCCTTACTTTGTATATTCGATCTTGAGTATGCTCGATAAGGAAAAGTCCGGTTTATTTGTGAAAAACGAAGGCATTAGCTTTCCATATTTTGGACAATGGGCGGAGGATGAATTACCGTCTATCTTGCTATCTTTTCCCAAAGGACTTGCAATTCATATGGAGGATGAGAAAGGTGAGTATTATATATACGAGGATATTCAGGATCATCATCCGCTAACGTATACGTTATTTCATGAAGTGGCGGATGAAATCAAAAAAATAACCAAATTGCTGCGGTTCTTCGTACCTGCACCAGAAGGTTTACACGAGCAGAAGACCTCAGTTCGGATGAGCAAGGAAGCTGCCGAAGATATGAGGCAATCATGGATTTTCAATACATACTCGCTTGTTATGAAGACAAAGTAGGTTGGAGAACGAATCAGAGTAGAAGGGATTATCGATATGCAAAATCATCATTTCTCTTCATTATTGGACAATGAGAGAAGCCAGTTGCCGGATCAAATAGCCAATTATATATTAAAGAAAATATTTACAGGTGAGCTGGTACAGGATACCCGGTTAATTGAATCCAATATCGCCAAAGAGCTAAATGTGAGTAATATCCCGGTGAGGGAGGCTTTTTATATTCTGGAGAGCAGAGGTGTCATTGAACGACTGCCAAGAAGAGGTGTCCGTGTAAAGGCTATCTCGGAAGAAGAGATGGCAGATTACACATCTGCATTAATTGAATTGTTCCGAATAGGAATTGATTATTCCCGATCTAAGTGGAACGAGGAGACCCGACATCAGCTCCAGCAGTATCTAAAAGAAGCGAAGGAACAGCTGAACCAAAAAAATATTTTGGAGTATGTGGTGAAGGTGCATCAATTGTGTGGTTACGTTTTCCAGGTGGCTGGCAATATTGCATTTATCAAATTTTACTCGGATATCACCTATATAACCAATGTCTACTCCCAAATGAATTGGGGCGATGTAGAGCGAACCGAAATTCGCAGCCGTTATTTGGAGGCGCTTGTTAACGCCTTGGTGGACGGTGACTTTGAAAAAGCAAAAGAGTCATTCGAAATATTAACCAGACAGTCCTTGAATATCAAGGATGAGACAATAAAAAGAGACAGACTACAATAGTTGTAGCTGTCTCTTCTTTGTATTTAGCTTAGTTAGCCATCACGCCGCCATCTACGATAATCTCTGTACCTGTAATAAATTTGGACTCTTCAGATGCAAGGAACAATGCTGTATAAGCAATATCAATCGGGTCACCGAAGTGTCCGAGTGGCGTTTTGTTCAAATAATATTGTTTGGCTTCTTTAGCCTCACCCGTTTCAAGAACTGCGGACATCGGAGTTCTGATCTGCCCCGGGCAAATGACGTTTGCACGTACATTATCCTTACCATAGTCAACTGCGATGTTACGAGTCATCCCAATCAAACCTGCTTTGGCAGCACCGTATCCTGTGCCCCCTTGTCCACCAATTAAACCTCCAATGGAAGAAATCGTGACGATAGAACCTCCGCCAGTCTTGATCATCTCCGGGATGGCATATTTGCTGCCCAGGAAGGCCCCTTTCAGGTTAATCCCAATCAATTTATCCCATTCATCTACATCATGCTCAGCGGCCTTGGCGACAAATGGACCGGCAACGCCTGCTGTATTGACCAGAACATTGACTTTGCCGTATGTGTCTACAGCCGTTTGGATTGTGTTCTCCCATTCTTCAGGGGAGGAGATATTTAGCTTAACCGCGATAGCTTCTCCGCCAGCGGCTTTGATTTCGTCCATTACGGATTGAAGACCCTCAATGTTCATATCAGCACCGACAACCTTTGCGCCTTCTTTGGCGAATAAACGAGCCTGTTCAGCCCCCATGCCGCTGCCTGCACCTGTAATTACTGCTACTTTGCCTGATAATCTGCCCATGATAACGCCTCCAAAAAGATATAGTGTTTTATAAATATATTATAAATTATATATAATATATAATTTTGTGTCCATAAAAAGTCATTTCACTTGAAGCGCTGATTGTAGAAATAACACTTTGAAATGTTGCTCTCTTCGGGCGGAAAATTAAAGAGCAACATTTCAAAAATGACTCCGTGATATAACTATTCTTGAAATTAGGAAAGAGGAGATGAGCACATGAACAGCTTAAAAGGTAAAATGGCTTTAGTTACTGGGGCAAGCCGGGGGATTGGTAGAAGTATCGCGCTCCGTTTGGCCCAGGAGGGCGCATATGTAGCAGTCCACTATGGAAACAGACAGGATGATGCGGCAGCAGTTGTTCGCCAGATTGAGCAAGATGGGGGCAACGCCTGCATGATTGGTGCTGACCTAAGAACGATGGACGGTATTCATCATTTATTTGCTGAGTTGGATGAGACTATCCATAATCAGACAGGGGCCAGTGGATTCGATATTCTGGTGAATAATGCGGGGATCGGGCAGATCGTTGGGATTGAAGAGACGACAGAAGCATCCTACGAAGAGGTCATGAATCTTAATGTAAAAGCACCACTTTTTGTGACGCAGCAGGCTCTGTCGCGAATTAATGATGGGGGTCGTATCATTAACATATCGTCCTTTGTGACCAGGGTTGCTTCTCCGGGAGTGTTTACATACAGCATGTCCAAAGGAGCGATTGATACGTTTACGCTGCTTCTCGCCAAGCAACTAGGGAGTCGAAATATTACGGTGAACGCCATCCAGCCGGGAATTATTAATACCGAGATGAATGCTGGAACGTTACAGGATACCGAGGGACAAAAATATGCGGCTGGCCTTTCCGCCTTTGGCCGATGGGGTGAGCCAGAGGATATTGCAGATATTGCTGCATTTCTGGCCTCGCCGGACAGTCGCTGGGTAACGGGACAATTGCTCGATGCAAGCGGTGGATCGCATCTATAAGGATAGCGAATTAGGCTTCTTAATTGAGCTTGAATGAGCTTTGGCAAGATGAACGTTGTTGGATGAATAATATAGGGGCGCTTACCTATCCGGTGGCGCTCTTATTTCTTTTTGAGTGGAAAGGGTGCAAGGCTAAGCGAAGACTAATGGCTCATTGATCGTCAGGACAGGTGTTGTAAATAGAAAGTTAAAAAAACACTCCAAAAATGACAAAAGTTACCTATTTGGAAGGAAAATTGAACTGATTTCTGAGGTTTATATCGGATTTTTGCTATAATATATTATATGTCCCTATCTCTGTAAAGGTAGGGACAATTTTCATTGGATTTGAAATAAGACAGTTAAGGAGAGTGTAATGTGAGGAGTTTAATGTTTTTTGTAGTATGTCTGACGATTTGCACTGTAATTACTGCTTGTGGAGGTGATGAAAAAATTACGAATAACTCTGTTGCTAAATTAGGTGAGATTGAAATTAAAGCCAACAATAAGGAAATTACTCCAACTGTTATTTCAATAGCCGGGGATAAACAAGACTACTGGAATATGGATTCCTTTCAATCCATACTCAAAAATTCAGATTCTGTTGTTCCCTATGTAAAGATAGGAGAGACTATTTCAATTAAATTTGATAATCAAAAATCAGCGCCAGATTCATACGAATTGCTTGATTATGTTCTGACCGAGAAAGGGGAACTGAAATATAAGCAGCCAGATCTAACAAAACTTACGATGGAATTCAATTCTGGAACAGGATCTTTTACTCTTCCAGTGAATGAGTTAACGTTTGCGAGTTCTAATAGTGAGGATTATGAACCAGGTGCTGTCTTGAGAGGTTTTCGACTGCTTTGTAAGTGGAAAGATACTACTCAAGAGATATCTTTTATTATTAAAACAGATTCCATTTCAAAATAGAGATGAGTCGATTTATTAAATGCCCGTCGATTAATTAAAGGCGGGTGTTTTTTGTTTGGATAAAGTGAGCAGATACGCCCGCGAGACAACAATATCGCTAATCAGGACTTGAATGATCTGCATTGACTTAAATCAAGACACACAAAATGATATAATTTCTACAACGAATAAGAGAGGGAGGCAAGATCAATGAATGATGAACTCTTGGAACGGCTAGAAGCTTGGCATGAAGAAGATGAATATGAAGAGATTGTAGATGCGATTACAGAGGTTCCGGAAGAGGAGCGGGATTATATTCTGGTCAACCATCTGGGTAGAGCGTTGAATAATATGGAACGTTACCAGGAGGCGGTGGAGCAATTCCTGTCGGTTGAAGAAGAGGGACAAAATGACCCGCTTTGGCATTACCGCATTGGTCTGGCGTATTATTATTTGGAGGAATATGAGAACGCGCGTGTAGCTTTCGAAGCAGCGGATCGGTTAGATCCGGGAGATGAGGATACACAGGAGTTCCTGGAATGGATTCGGAATAAATCAGCAGAAGAGCTCACAGAAGAAGCGGTAGAGGAGCCCGTGGATATAGTCCACTCGGCGACTGAAATCACCATCGAAGCAGCACCGGGGATCCACCCCGAATCGACGAGCTTTTGGAATGACAGTCCTGCGTACGTCGATCAATATGTGTTGTCCCCACCTACGGAAGAGCAAATTGAAGCAGTGGAGGATCAATTGGTGTTCAAGCTGCCGACATTCTATGTGAACATGATGAAACTACATAATGGTGGTGTTCCCCACTATCGTTATTTTCCGGTTAGTCAGGCGGAGAATGGTGGGAAGATTCAAGTTGAAATTTTCAATATCCTGGGTGTTGGACGGGAGAAGGCCCATTCATTGTGTGGAGAAACGGGAAGTCGAGCGATCATAGAAAAAGGGGGTTATCCCGAGATTGGTGTCATTCTATGTGAGTGTCCTTCCGATTCAGAGGTCGTGATGCTGGATTATCGTGAATCCGGCAATGCCGGTGAGCCCGAGGTTGTTCATGTGAATAAAGCAGAAGGCTACAAGATCACTTGGCTTGCGCCCAATGTTGAGACCTTTATTCAAGGCCTGGTGAATGAGGGAAATCAACCTGCAAACCTTGAGGGTTCACTGTAGAGAAAGTTAAAGCTTCCTGTTATACAAAATATTGAAGAGCTGCATCCGTTACAAGGGGTGCAGCTCTTTCAGTTGAGATCCTCTCATTCCGTAAGGTAGAAGAAGCGCAGCATGTTGAGAGCCAGATCACCGTGTGTTTTGTTTAGCTGCGTTCGGGCAGCTCTGCCGCCGGATCTTCCCCATAAAGCTCCTTCAAATGATCCATGTGATCCTCGCCCGAATCATTCATGGCCTGTAATAAAGGAGTCATTCGTTGACCGTACTCCGTGATGGAGTACAGATATTTTGATAAGGGAAGTTGAGGCGATTGATCTCCGGTAGGGTTACGGTGAACGGTCGCTATTTTCATTGCCACGTTATGTAATATAATGGTATTATTTTATTGGTATTACCAGTAAGTTGGGTGCAGAATATTTCTATATGGGAGGTGGTGATATAAGAGGACGATAGGGAAGAAAATTGACCCGCATGGACATGCAACACACAGCAGGAATACCGAGATGAGACAGAGACTCGTTTGTCATACACTGTAATGAAAGCGCTTTAATTATAGTTCGGCTATCGCATATCCGATATTTAAATCTGATTTTGGTCCATTACGAGAACGTAAAAAACTATTTCAGGGAGGGATTAGCTCGTGAGCAGACGTTTAGCGAAGAAGGGATTCAGTTCAGTTCTATTACTGGTGATGATGGCAGCAGCTGTATTATATCCAACATCCACCGGACACGCAGCGACCATTAATGTTGCGGATAACGGGTCCAGGATTGAAGTGAACACGGGGGCAGGGTTGGTATATACAGTGAATAAAACCAATGGCGATATTATATCTGCCAAAATGAACGGAACGGAGTTAAGCGGCTCCAGCAAGGCGTCCCATATCGGTTCTGGTTTAGGGTCTGCCAATGTAACATGGAACACGTCTCCTTCGGGATCGACCGTATTGATCACCGTTTCAACCAGCACACTCACCCACTATTATGCATCTCGTGGTGGTGAGAACATCATTTATATGGCGACATATGTTACAGCAGAACCTTCTGTGGGGGAATTGCGCTATATTTTCCGGGGCAACGGCAGTGTATTGACGGGGGTTCCGGCCAATTCAAACAATCGGAATAATACCGGAGCAATTGAGAGCCAGGATGTCTTTGGTTACGCCAATGGACAGACCACCTCAAAGTATTACGGTAACGATCTGGCCAAGGATCTGACCATTCGAGGTGTTACAGGCAGCGGTGTGGGTGTGTTTATGGCTTATGGCGACCGTGAGAAAAGCTCGGGAGGACCCTTCTTCCGTGATATCCAATTTCAAAGCGGCGGAGATACGGAAGTTTACAATTACATGAACTCGGGGCATGCTCAGACTGAAAATTGGCGTATGGGCCTGCATGGACCGTACGCATTGGTTTTCACTACCGGTGCCACACCAAGTGTGCCTGATTTTAGCTGGATGTCGGGTCTGAACCTGACAGGCTGGGTCTCCAGTCGAGGTAATGTCGTGCTTAACGGGCTTTCCGGCATGGATACGAGTTATGCCTATACGGTTGGTTTTGCCAACAGCAATGCTCAGTACTGGGTGAATGCCTCTTCCAGCGGGGCTGCTGCCAAATACAGCATGATTCCAGGTACATACACCATGACCGTGTATAAGGGGGAACTGGCTGTTTATACCGAAAGTGTGAACGTGACGGGAGGATCAACCACAACGCTGAATACGCGCACAATCAATAACGATCCAAGTAAAGCATCCAGCATCTGGCGCATTGGGAATTGGGATGGTACGCCGCGGGAGTTCCTGAACGGCCAGACGATTCCAATTCGTCATCCTTCCGATAGCCGTAATCCAAGCTGGGGTCCTGTCAGTTATGCGACCGGCAGTGCAACGAACAAATTCCCGGCGATTCAGTTCCGTGGACAAAACTCGCCGACAACCGTTACATTTAGCCTGAACTCTTCCCAAGCGGCATCTTCGCATGTACTTAACATCGGTATTACGGCAGCATACAACAATGGGAGACCCAGTGTAACAATTAATGGTCAAACGTTAACGAATCCCGCAGCTTCCTCCCAACCCAATTCGCGCAGCTTTACGATTGGAACCTATCGGGGTAACAACACAACCTTTTCCTGGAATATTCCGGCGTCCTATTTCGTTAGTGGGTCCAACACGGTGACAATTACACCGATTAGCGGCTCCAGCGATTTGGGCAATTGGTTAAGTGCCGGGTGGGTGTATGACTGTGTTGAATTGTTGAATTAAATACATGGTTCTGATATGCAAATATATTATATTGGGAGGCTCTTATGCAAAATAAAATGCAGCGATTTCTTTCTGTAATAGCTTTTCTTCTTCTTCTTTCATCTGTACCTGTGTCTTCTGTTAAGGCAGATCCCATTCAGTCTGAGGAAAACATGCTCGTTCAAGATAGTGAAAAAATAAAAGATATATCCGTTGCACTAATGCTGACTGATTTGGAGGTTCTGCAAATTGCCCAAAAGCATATACAGGGTTATATGGCCAATGATATTCAGACCAAAGATCGTATTATTGAAGCTTCAACCAATATGATTCCTCTCTACAATTTGGATGATCAGATCATTGCTTACGCAGTTCCTCTGGTCGAGGGAGAACGAGAGATTGGTTATATTTCAGTAGGGGCACTAAGGGATGGTTATGATGCATACGATATCTTTATAGATGACTCAGTCGTACAGCGGCTCCATCAATCCATATCCAGACCGTCCATTATGGAGAAATCTGAGGAAAGAAAAATAGTATTTGTGCCACCAATGAATTATATGGTGCAGGTGACAGACAAAGGCAATAAACAATACTTTGAGATGGATAATAATTTTCAATCCCTGCGGGATATTACTGAAGCTGTAGAAGTCAATATGGATGAATTACATCAAAAGTATGAAACCATCCAATCAGAAGAAAATCAGGATTACATGAATCAAATTCTACAGAATTATATTAGTACTCGCGCTACCGCTGCGGTTGCCAAAGAAGAAGTAAGCCTTACCGTTGAGGCCAATCAATCCATGTTTGTGCCAGTACAGGATGGTTCAGGATACAGTTATGGAGGCAACCAGAACTGGTACTCTCAAAATACGCATAAAGAACGGGGATGCGGTCCGGTTGCTGCAGCCAATATCACCAACTATCTGGCCAAGATTACGAACCCTACGGTTTATGGTAACTTGTATAGTGGCAACACGACATCAAAGCAGGATTTTCTTGCTCATATGGATAAGATGTATGACTACGTAAGCCCGGGTATTTTGGGTAAAATTTCAGTGAGTGGCTTTGCATCTGCAGTGGAGAGTTATGCAAAGGATAAAAAGGTGAATTTAAGCAGAGTCACGGATAATTCGGCATTTACACTGGATAATACAGCCGCGTATATAAAGGCGGGACTGAGCCTCAACTCTCCTGTTGCGACCCTCAATCTGTCCAAATTTGATGATTACGAATATGAATGGCATTGGATGACGATTACCAAGTATTATCGAGACACTACAGACAGCAGATGGATTGCTGTTTCGACCTGGGGCCAACGCAGGAGCATCAATTATCGAACTCATTTTGATGCCATAACGGGGAATCGTACATTAGGCGGGGGATTCATGTATTTCAAGTAAAGCAGGTGATTGGATGTCTGGCATCAAACATGGTGCAGGAATAATACATGCTGTGAATATTCTGGCTCTGGTTCTATTTTTGACAGCATGTACTACGTACACCAAAGTTTCTTCTGAGGAAGTCAAATCTTTTCGGCAGAATGTCGAGCGAGATTTTCCTGCTATCCAAAAGACGGAAATTCGTTATTCCACACCTCGGGTCGAAGTCGCTTATACAGTCAAGACTGAGCCGGACGAAAAAGAAATATATCGACTTTTCACTCAAACCACAGCCTTCATGACTAGTCCTTCTTTTCAAAGCGAAATTATTGACACACAGTATCGTGAGAAATATCCAAGCTGGGGAGACCCGGAGCTTGCGATGACTGTAACATTGCGCGGAAAGGATATATCTGTGTATCAGTTTACTTGTAAGCCAGAGAAATCCGAATCGGATCCGAATAACGTGATATATGATCAGTGGTACATTCTGACACCGGATGATCCTGCGGGCAAGCCTTATCCTGTCTCTGGGACGGAGGATGGAAAGTAATTATCAAAGTTTCTCAGAAAACATGGATCGATAAACAGATTAAGAGAATTGATTCTAAACAGCCCTCAAATCCATGAGGGCTGTTTTTTTTAAGACACTCGCTTGCTTCCCTATAAAGATCCAAAATAAGGATACAGGGCCGAATGCGTTGCAGAAAGACCATTCCTCTGCTATTATTTAGACATCTAATATTTAGTCATCTAAATAATAGAGCTGTTATTTATTTTCGGTTTCTTTATGAAAGGAGCTTGAGAACCATGTTAAGAATGAAAGACAAAGTAGCCCTTGTAACTGGAGGCGCTTCTGGAATAGGATTGTCCGCAGCCCAATTGATGGCGAGAGAAGGAGCAAAAGTCGTTATTGCTGATTTCAATGTCAATGGGGCAAAGGAAGCGGCAGCGAATATTCAGGCTCAAGGCGGAGAAGCAGTAGCCGTTTTTGTTGATGCCGGAGACGAATTTTCGATTAAGGAAGCTGTCGAGTTTACGGTGCAACAATATGGTAAACTCACGAGTCTGTTCAACAATGTTGGCCTGACCAATCTGAAGAAGGATTTGGATGTGGTTAACGTAGATTTGGACGAGTGGGATCGGCTGATGAATGTGAATCTGAAAAGCGTGTTGCTCGGTTGTAGATTCGCCATCCCTCATATGATTGAAGCGGGTGAAGGTTCCATCATTAATACAGCCTCCATGGCTGGCTTTACTGGCGATGCGGTTCGGGTTGCCTATGGTGCCTCAAAAGCAGGAGTTGTTAATCTGACAAGGTATATTGCCACCCAATATGGCAAGCATAACATTCGTTGCAATGCTGTTGCGCCCGGATTGATCTTGACCCCGGCAGCCCAGAACAATATGCCTCCGGACGTATTGGATATGTTCGCAAAATATAACGCACTGCCTTATCACGGTGAGCCCGATGATATTGGATACACCGTCGTATTCCTGGCCTCAGATGAGTCCAAATTCATTACCGGACAGACCATTCAGGTTGAGGGCGGCCATTATATTGCCAATCCAACCGTTCCGGATTTTGAACAGTTTATGAAATCACACAATCCGACTAACAACTAAAGCAGCGATGTACAAATAAAATACGTTAGGAGAGTTTCATATGGGAAGATTAGATAATAAAGTCGCTATTATTACTGGTGGAGCTTCAGGAATTGGTGAAGGCATGGTGGATCTCTTTGCAAAGGAAGGCGCCATCGTTATTGCTGCAGACATTAATGAGGAAGCGCTGGAGAAAGCAAGCCAAAAAGAGAATGTGTACGGAATGAAGTTGAATGTTTCCTCGGATGAAGATTGGGAGATATTGGCGAAAGTAGTGAACGAACGTTTTGGCAAAATTGATATTCTGGTCAACAATGCAGGCATTTCCTCTGAGAAGCCGTTTGAGGAGATCGATGCACAGGATTGGCAGAAAATGCTCTCCATTAATGGCTTTGGCCCATTTGCTGGTATGAAACATGTAGCTCCTTATATGGCAGCACAAAAGAAAGGGTCCATCGTCAATATCTCTTCATACACCGCTTTGATTGGACAAGGCTTTAACCACTATTCAGCATCCAAAGGCGCGGTACGCGCATTATCCAAAGCGGCGGCAACAACCTTTGGTCGTCAAGGTGTTCGGGTCAATGCTCTCTTCCCTGGGATCATCGAAACACCAATGACTCAAGCCTTGAACACATCGAAGGAACTGCTTGACCGACTCATTCAGGCAACGCCTCTGCAACGTCTGGGGCAGGCTGTCGATATTGCCAACGCTGCATTGTTCCTGGCATCAGATGATTCTTCGTACATTACAGGATCTGAGCTGGTTATCGATGGTGGATACTCAGCCCAATAGCGTGTAAAATGATGACAGCCCTTAAGTTGAATGAGGGCTGTTGTTTTATTTTTCGAGGAGGATCACATGGAAGAACAGAACATTTTTGAGCTCATACACAACATGGACAATTTCACCAATAAATTGATTATACAGTGGAACAAATCGTTTAATGAGGACCTCGGCGTCTCTCATGTGCTTGTACTCAGTCATCTCAATCAAAATGGAAAAAGTCGACCTTCGGATATTGCCAAACTACTGGGCCTGACCCCGCCAACGCTCAGCTATTTAGCTGATAAGCTGGTTGCCAAGAAATTAGCCCTCAGGATGGTAGATGAAGCTGACCGCCGCATTATATATTTGAACATTACCGATAAAGGGATCGAAGTCCTCGAAAGAGCAATATTGGAGGGGCAGAAGCTGCGTAAAAATTTATTCCAGAAACTGACCCAAGAGGATCGAGCACAATTAGTTAATATTTTTGAGAAGATGAATCGGGATGATTGAAGAATAGCCTGAACCTTTGAAATAAAGGAAGCAGGCTATTTTTTTGTGAAGGTACAAACTATACAGTGGAAATTTCGTTCATTAGGCCGGGAATCCGCCTCCTGGTGGCGGCCATGCACCGTAGAAGCGACGCAGCAGCACAATCTCGCCCAGATGGTACGAGTTATGAGATGCGATGTTGCGCAGAAGTCCGGCTTTGGTTTCGCCTGGGAAATACGGCAGTGGGTCATCCAACTGAACCGTTTCGGCAATCGTTACCGCTCGATCCACCCCATTCAGTAATGCCTGAATATCCGCCTCCCACGCAGCTTCATCCTGAGGGCCCGTCTCTTCTGGCCAGCTCTCCATCACATTCGCTGGAAGCTGCGGCTTTCTTCCTTCCAAATGCTCCAACATGAATTGTTGCCAGTAATGCATATGTTTCACCAATTGATAGATACTGTATGGCATATGTTCATGTTTGCGACTAGCTAGTTCTACGCTAATATCCGGTAGAGCGCGTGCGATACGAATATGTCCGCGTTCTCCGATTAGTGATTTGACCAGGGCTTGTCCGAATAGCTGATTGGTATCTGACATGCGGAATCATCCTCTCTATGTTCATCTGGCTGAGTTAATGGATATATAATTAATAGTATACAATTAAATTTTATAAAATTAAAATAAAAGGAGAAATCGATACCTGTTAAAAGCAGTCGATGACTGTAAAATGTCCTCAGAACCCTAATTTCGCCTATGATATAATGCTGTTATATATAGAATTGGACTATGATCTTTGGTGTCTAGAAGCAGTATAGGCTTATATGTGCCAGAATGGAGAGAGACTCAAGTAACCGGAGAGTCAGAACATAAATATGCAATCTTTACATAACTCTTTACAACATAAACCCAGCTCACGTTACAAACACATTGCCATCCTTCTTATTTTTTTGGGTGTCTTATTGACAATGCGATGGGCCTGGTCAGTCATTTTTTACGTTTCCAATGACCATATGGCTGTACAAGGCGTTCTCGACCTGCGTGGAGTCGACCTGGATAACTCTCCCGCGATGTTTGCCAATGGAGAATGGGATTTCTATCCCGGAGAGCTATTAACGTACAGGGACATTAAGGAAAGGGAGGAACAAGCGGGTACTATCGTTATTCCTGGTTCATGGCGGGATTCCCTCCATCAAGAAGAAGGAAGTTCATTCGGATATGGGACGTATCGACTTCGTATTTTGACTGATCCGCTCCAGACACCAGTCGAGTTCTGGTTCAAGGGTATTCAGAGTTCATCCGAGATTGAACTTAACGGAGAAACGATTGGTGGGGCAGGACAGGTAGCGACGAATGAGGAAGATTATACGCCGGATAGAACTTCATACATTTCCACCTATGAACAGGCTGGAGCTACGTCAATGGATTTGATCATTCGTGTGGCCAACTATGATCACCCCTATAAAGGTGGAGTCATTAAACCTGTGCGTTTTGGTTCTGAGGATGCAGTGGAGTTTGTACGTGGACATTCTATCGCCTTTCAGTTGGCTATTTTTCTTATTCTCATTTTTCATACCGTTTACGCAGCTATTCTTTATGCACTACATCCCCAGGAAAAGGCTCTGTTTGTTGCTGCGGTGTTAACCCTGTCAGTAGCTATCACGATTATGGTTGGTCATGATAATATGCTGCTGCAATGGCTTCCCATTAATTTTACCTGGAGTATCAAAATAAGGGTCATCTCTGTATTGTGGCAAAATGTGTGCATTCTCTTATTATTCCAAAGGTTATCAGCGGTCAACCTGCGTAAATCATGGTTCCGCTTTTACTTGATTGTAACGATCATCTATAGTTTTATCTTGGCCGTTTTGCCTGTGAGGACAGTGTATACCATCATTCACTACAATCTAGTTAATGCACTTATGCTGGCATCCATTGTGTGGTTCGGGTATCTCGTGATTCAGATGATGATCCGAAGTCAGAAGGACCATGACCTAATATTTCTTCTGCTTACCGCTGCAGGCATCCTGTCCAACGTTCTATGGAGTGCCTTTGAGAGCAATCAGAGCAGCAGTACTGTATATTATCCGATTGATCTTGTACTGGCGATTATTGGCTTCTCTTCTTATTGGTTCAAGAAGTATTTCCGGAATGCCAGGGAAATCATTGATTTGTACACAGAGTTAAAGAAGGCAGACAAAATTAAAGACCAGTTTCTTGCCAATACTTCACATGAGCTTCAAACACCGCTGCACGGCATTATGAGTATTGCACAAAATCTGGTCACCCAACAGAAGGATCGATTCGATCAGCGCAGTCTGAAGGATATGGAATTATTGATTACCATCAGCCGGCGGATGTCTAATCTGTTGGGGGACCTGCTTGATGTGGTTCGTTTGAAAGAACAGCGCATTGTGCTCAGTCAGGAGCGGCTGTCCATTCAGTCTGTTGTACCTGGCGTTATCTCGATGTTGCAATTCATGGCAGAGCGCAAACCCGTCAGCCTCAGGATGGAGATACCGGAGTCATTTCCTTTAATATGGGCAGATGAGAAGAGACTTGTTCAAATTTTGTATAATCTGCTACATAACGCGATGAAGTATACAGAGGCAGGAGCTGTCACTGTGCATGCAGAAATTCACGGCGGCCGTGCGTTTGTACATATTGCTGATACAGGGGGCGGCATGGATGAGGCAACCTGTTCACGAATATTCCTTCCTTACGAGCAAGGGGCTGACGGAATCAATGATGGACAGGGAATTGGTCTTGGATTGAGCATCTGCAAGCAGCTTGTGGAATTACATGGTGGAGTACTGACAGTTCAGTCTGAACCAGGGGAAGGTTCCGTGTTCAGCTTTGATGTGCCAATAGCAAAGGGGGTTAGCGTCTCGCACCCGCAGCTTGTTCGGACAGAGCAAGAGGCAGATCATTCAAATCACGACACCATGGATCAATGGATCATTCATGCTTCGGATGAACAGTTGGAAGTGGCTACCGGATTGGAGCATCTGCCATTTTCACAGGAGACTACAGCTTCCATTCTGGTGGTTGATGATGATCCGGTTAATTTGGATGTCCTCACAAGTATGCTATCCACGGAAGCCTATACCATTGTTACTGCCCACTCGGGACAGGAGGCCATGGAGCTATTAGGAACACGACAATGGGATCTGCTTATCGCGGATGTGATGATGCCTCAGATGTCAGGGTATGAGCTAACACAGAAGATCAGGGAACTATTTTCAATGTCAGAATTACCTGTGTTACTGTTGACCGCACGGAGCCAGCAGCCTGATATCTATACGGGATTTGCTTCAGGAGCCAATGATTATGTAAAGAAGCCTGTAGATGCACTTGAATTAAAATATCGAATCCGGGCACTGATCACATTAAATCGTTCCATTAAGGAACGAGTGCGCATAGAAGCTGCTTACTTACAAGCTCAAATCCAGCCGCATTTCCTGTTCAATACACTCAACTCCCTAATGGTATTAAGTGATATCGATACCGAACATATGAGAAAGTTAGGCGAAGCCTTCTCATCCTATCTGCGAATCAGCTTCAATTATCTGAATACCGGTGAATTGGTGAAGTTGTCCCACGAGTTGGAACTGGTACAAGCTTATCTGTTTATTGAACAGACACGCTTTGAAGATCGGTTGACGATTGAATGGAATGTGGAGCCGAATCTGCAATTGACCCTACCTCCGCTATCTATTCAGCCATTGATCGAGAATGCCGTTAGACACGGACTGTTAAATAAGAAAAAAGGCGGTACGGTGTATCTGACTATTACTCAACAAGAAGGGTATACCCGTATTGAAGTAAGGGATAATGGCATAGGTATGGCGCCGGATAAGGTTGCCCGGTTGCAAGATGCCAGGCTGAATGGAACTGGCGGAATCGGAATTGCCAATACCCATCGCAGGTTAACCCAATTGTACGGCGGTAAGGGATTGGTGATTGTAAGCAAGCTGGGTGAAGGGACGGTTGTATCGTTTGATATTCCGATGGTAGGTGGATTATGATCATGCGTAATTGGGTTCGAAACGAAAATGTGCAAATGCTTGCTGTTGCTCTTGCTACAGCAGTGGGAGCACTTTTTAAAATAAATCCATTTCGGGAGGATTACTTCCGGATTGGTTTGGGTGTTAGTATACTTTTATTTTTGCTGATGATCATGCCACATCTGTCTTATGTGAAGACGGGAATATTGGCAGGGATTGCGAACTTCATTTTTCAATCGGCTGATTTACTGAATCATGTGAATTCGATCTCGATTATCGAAAGCATGCAGGATAATCTGGGCGCGGGAATGTATTATGTCGTGTTCACCTACGGCCTCAGCAAGTTCAAGGACAGATTCCATGAAATACCGCCTCTCCTGCTGGGTGGATTAATTACTTGTATTGATTTTTCATCTAATCTCGTGGAGCTTTTCATTCGCGGTGTCTTGAGTGGGACGAATATCTTTTATATGAAAGAATGGCTTTATCTGCTGGTACTCGGTAGTTTGCGCAGCTATTTTATCATCGGACTGTATAACAGCTTTGCGGTAAGGCAGATGCGATTGCTGCATGCGGAGCAAGAGAAGCGGATGGAGCAGATGCTAAGTGTGAACTCAGGTCTGTACGGTGAAGTCTTTTATCTGAAAAAAGCCATGAATACGATTGAAGGCATTGCCGTAGACAGTTACGATCTTTATCGGGATCTCAGAGAGCAGGACTTGAACCAATATAGCCAGCGGACGCTCGGTATTGCCCAACAGATTCATGAGGTCAAAAAGGATTCCCAACGTATCCTGGCAGGTCTGTTGAAATTGTATGATAGCGAAAAATCAGTGAATATGAGTCTTTCCGAGGTACTGAACTTTGCGACCAAAGGAAACCGGAAATATAGTGAAATGCTGAACAAAAAGATTGAAATCCATATTGAGCAGCACTATGATTGCGACTCCCCTTACTACATTCCTCTCTTGACGGTGATGAACAATCTGATTGCTAATGCCGTGGAAGCCATTGAGAATGAAGGAACGATCCGGATTCGAGTTTTGCAGCAGGATGGAAATGTGCATTTTGAAGTCATCGATTCTGGAAAAGGGGTACCAGAGGCGAAGCGAGACGTAATTTTCGAGCCAGGGTATACGACCAAGTTCAATGAAGTGGGCATAGCAGCAACCGGAATCGGCCTGTCCCATGTACGTGATATCGTTCAGTCCCTGGAAGGAAGAATCAGGGTGGAATCGACTTCGCAAGGCGATAGGGGCTCCGCATTTGTCGTATCCATTCCCAAAGCGAATTTAATTAAGGATGCCCATGGTCAAACTCATATGTAGGCCATGGGTTTTTAAGTATACTGCTGTGATATAATGATGATTAAAATTTGATGACAGCGGGTCGAGGAGGAAGCTCCTGTGAAAGTCATATTGGTTGACGATGAGCGATTGGCACTGATTGGGCTTAGAAAATCGATAGAACGTGAATTAGACGGTGTGGAAGTGGTTGCTACATATTCCGATTCGACAGAGGTGATGACAGGCGTACTTCTTCATCGGCCTGATGTTGTGTTTCTGGATATCCATATGCCGGAAATCGACGGGTTGGATCTGGGTCGGCAGATTCAGGCGGCTGCGCCGGGTGTCGAAATTATTTTTGTGACCAGTTATGACCAATATGCTGTACGTGCTTTTGAGCTGTATGCGTTGGATTATATCATGAAGCCGATCCAACAAGGGCGTCTGCGTCAAACCTTATTACGGGTAAATGAAAAATTAAAATTAAAGCGTGTGAATATAACACGTGATATCAAGTTGCCGTTAATTTGCTGTTTTAATCAGATTCGGTTCAAGCTTCCGGGTATGGACGCACAGACTGTCAAATGGCGTACCAGCAAAGCACAGGAATTGTTCGCCTATTTACTGCATCATCGCAATCAGATGGTCTACCGAAGCACGCTGCTGGAACTTCTCTGGCCAGAATTTGAAGAATCCAAGGTGCAGCATCAGTTGTATACGACAATCTATCACGTGCGTCGCACGCTAAAAGCTCATCACATGGATATGATTACGATTCGGAGCGGAGACCTAGAAGCCGGTTACAGGCTTGAAACAGGGGATGCGCAACTGGATACTGAACTGTGGGAAAGCGAGATGCGCCAGTGGAAGGTTGTCGATGACAGTACAGCCGAGGCTTTCGAGCGGGTGTTAAGGATGTACGAAGGCACGTATCTCGGGAATTACGAGTATGTCTGGGCTGAACATGAACGGGAAAGACTGCGTTACTTATGGTTGTATCATATGAGACAGCTATCTGATTTCTACGAGCAGCGGGGAATGCAAAGGAAGGCCATTGAAGTTGCTGAAAGCATTCAGAACATGCTTCCCCACGAAGAAGAAAGCTACTTTGCATTGATGAGGCTTTATGATTCCATGAATGAGGTTCTTGGTGTAGAAGAACAATATCGTCTTCTAACGAGCAGAATGGAGCAGAACCTCGATATGCCGGTTAGTGAAAATATCAAGGAATGGTACCATCGCTGGAAATCCGGTATTCCTATTACGTAAAAGGCGTCATGCATTAGAGTTTCATTTCTCGGCACATGCCCGATGGCACTTAAAAGCAGATCCTTTCACCATCCGCCGGGATGACAACAGAATTCAGCAGGTGTTGCAGTCCCATGTAATGCAACATATCCACCCGGGATGAAGTACAATGTCGAATGGCATCCATATGTACAGCGACAACTTTGGTGGAAGGTGAAATCTTCAAGATTGTACCGATATCCTCGGGTACCATGGTAATGACGGAACCAAATAACAGTTGAGCGTTTGGTGCATTGACGATGCATATCCGGGGTTTGTGCTGATGGAACACTTGCTTAATCTGATCTGTAAGGACACAATCACCCACAATATACAATGATCCGTCGTCAGGTGTGTTCAAGATGAACCCGCATACGGGGCCAAGCAGTTTTGCGATTTTTCCTTTTGCGTGCTGACCACGAATTCTTGTAAAATCTATACCCTCCCAGTGTCTGAACTGCTCGATCGGGAATACATTCTCGAACCCCCACGATATAATGCGTTGTTGATCCTCCGGCTGGCAAAGTACAGGTATCTTTTTGCTCAGTATCTTTTTTGCCGTTTTGTCAAAGTGGTCGACATGCAAATGTGTAACGAGTATCGCATCAATGTGATCGAAGGTTTCCAGTCGCACAGGTAGTGGGACCGTAGGGTTTCTACGAATATGACGTGTGAAGGGGATAGGCGGAAGTTCTCCTGCATCACTTAACATTGGATCGAGCAGAATCGTTTTTCCTTGTATGGTGATGAGGGAGGTAGCGTGGCGGATATGTTGAATGGTTAGGGTCATGGCGAATACTCTCCTTAGATGGAACGTGTATTTACAAAATAATACCGACCGGTCTGTTTTAAAATAACATAAACCATACTGCTCATGCAATATCCTTGAAATTCCATTTTCATGACATCAAACCTGTGAATACGTGCTTGTATTAAGCCATAGGCGTATGATATTTTAAGACCAATCGGTATGAATGGAATAGGGGGGAGCATTCTGCGCAAAGGCCAAATCACCAAAGAACATATCATTCGTGAGTCGGCAGCACTTTTCAACACCAAGGGATACACCGGTGCCTCCCTGTCTAAAATTATAGAACGTTGTGGCGTTCGAAAGGGTGGAATTTATAATCATTTTGAAACTAAAGATGAGATAGCACTGGCTGCTTTTGATTACTCGGTATCACAGATGCTGCAATTCCATTCACAGGCTCTTGAAGGTGTAACAAATTCCAAAGACAAACTACTCGCCATATGCGGTGTTTATATTGATATGATGGAAAACAATACGCTGGAAGGAGGATGCCCCCTACTAAATACTGCGGTGGAAAGTGATGATGCACATCCTTTGCTGAAAGAAAGGGCACAGCATGCCATGACCAATCTGCTGAATGAGCTGACACAGGTCCTAGTTCAGGGTGTGGAGCAAAAGGAATTCAGAGCAGATATTGCACTGGAGGAAGTAAGCAGCAACATCATCGCCATTATCGAGGGGGGCGTTATGCTAAGTAAGCTGTATGAAGATAGCAAGTATATTCGGTATGCTGTGCAACATATCACCCGATTTATGGATGACCGAATATTAATTCAATAATTTAATGAGGAGAAGGAGAAATAAAATGAATATAACTATTGATCAACAGGGCAGCTCCAAGGTTGCCATCATCGAAAGTAATGACATCGTTATTAACAATGCACAGGATGCACTGGATTTGATGGCCTCCGTGAAATACACGGATGACGCGCATAAAATCCTGATTGATAAATCCAACCTTACCGAAGACTTCTTCGAACTGAAGACGAAACTTGCGGGTGACATTTTGCAGAAATACGTGAATTATCAGGTGAAGCTTGCCATAGTCGGGGATTTTGACGGATACAACAGCAAAAGCCTCAGGGACTTCATCTATGAGTGCAACCATGGCAAGCATGTTTTCTTTTTGAAAACGAAAGAGGAAGCGCTTCAGGCATTGCATAATATCGGTTAATTTTGCCCATAACCACATTCTTTAGCCCATTGATCGTAATATAGGAGGTACGCTATGATTGCAGATTTGAAGCGAGCACCGAATGGCACAACAGCCTGTTTCGAACGTCATTGGAAGCACGCTGCGGAGGATGTATGGTCCTTTTTGACGGAAAACGAAAAGCTTGCAAAATGGTTCTCCGAACTAGAAGTAACGGACCTTCGGGAAGGTGGAAGCATCAAGTTTAATATGCCGGATGGTACCTTCAAGGAACTCGACATTATCGAGCTTATCCCTGGATCTGTTCTAGAATACACTTGGGCTGAAGACCGGGTCCGATTTGAGCTGTATCCAGAGCCGAATGGGTGTCGTCTGCTGCTGATCGAAACCATTCATCATATGACAAGCCATACACCTAAAGATCTAGCGGGATGGCATGTCTGCCTGAACGTCATTGAGGCATTGCTGGATGGCCGTACATTGGAATCGCGTGAAGCAGAATGGAAAATCTGGTACGAGAAGTACCAGAAGCATGTGGATTATTTTCTCAAAATCTAGTTCGATGAGATTGCCCCTTTGGGGTAATAATCATGCGGGAGGAAACATCGTGGGAGTTAATGAGAGTTTACAATCGTATGCGTTGTCTGATGTCAGCAATCTCAAAGTACATGGCAGAACAACAGGACAGCTTGCGCCCTTAACCCTGTTTTGGACCGGAAGTGCGGTTGAACTTAATGTAAAAGGCTCTGAGTTGTGGGTGGAGATCGAGTCCGATTATGACTTGTATGAACCTTGGATTAGCGTTCTGATTAACGGTGTCCCGGTGAGCAGACAGATGTTAACCGCGGGAAGGTATTGGATCTGTGTATTCCGAGGCATGAACGAGAATGTGGTGAAAAATGTACGTATCGTCAAAGATGTGCAGGCCATGAGTGGAGATCCAGGTTGTTCCCTGCAAATTCATGCGTTGAAATCGGATGGTGTCTTCGTACCTGTAGAGGAGAGACCGTACAAAATTGAATTTATCGGCGACAGTATTACATCAGGAGAAGGCGCGATCGGTGCTAAAGCGGAAGAAGATTGGATTCCGATGTGGTTCAGTGCCATACATAATTATACGGCTATGACAGCAGAAGCACTGAATGCAGAATACCGCGTCATCTCGCAGAGCGGTTGGGGTGTGCTGACGAGTTGGGATAACAATCCGAATGGGAACATCCCTGCTTATTACGAGCAAATCTGTGGATTGGTGACCGGAGATAAGAACGAAGCACTTGGTGCAGGGGACAAGCATGATTTCAATTCCTGGCAGCCAGATGTAGTGGTGGTTAATCTGGGAAGCAATGATGGAGGAGCCTTTCAAACCCCGGAGTGGCAGGACCCCGTTACCGGAAAGATTTATAAGCAACGCCTGAACGAAGATGGGACTTATCATGAAGAGGATCTGGCTGCTTTTGAGAATGCCGCGACCCGATTCCTAATTCAACTTCGTAAAAACAACCCAGAAGCACATCTCGTATGGGCATACGGCATGCTTGGATTCCCAATGATGCCAGCGATCTATCGTGCTGTGCACACTTATACGAAACAGGCTGGAGATACGAAAGTTTCGGTGATACAGCTCCCCAATACGACCGAGGAGACGGTAGGCGCCAGAAGTCATCCGGGTGAGTTATCTCATCGAAGGACTGCTGATGCGTTAGCGGAATATCTAAGGGGAATTTTGAAATAATTTTAATTCAGATCCATTTGAAATCGGAAGAGCCAGACCTCTCTTGAATTAGAGGGACCTGGCTCTTCTCTTTGTGCGCTTTACATCGTGAGGAGATGTTTATACTACGATTAATTCCCTTGTACCTGATAGCGAATAGAAATGATCTGTCCCAGCGTGTACGTATGAATCATTTTGAAATGAGTTGGTACCGTTCCTATTGGAAATAGGGGAATTCCTTCACCAAGAACCTTCGGGATAATGGCAATCTCAACCTCATCGAGCAGTTGTTGTTCCAGAACGGCTTGCACCAGCTGGCCTCCGCCAACAATCCAAATGTCACCGCTGGAGTCCTGCTTCAAGCGAGGAATCAGATTCTCCACAGCCTCGTCCGTAAATTGTACATGTGGTGCAGGGGCTTGTTTGGAACGGGAAAGTACATACGTTGGGCGATCCGCATAGGGGAAATCCTCTGACAGCTTGAGAACCTCTTTATACGTAAGACGTCCCATAACCACCGATCCAATCGTTGAATAGAACTTGCCATACCCGTTATCCCCACCATCGCCTTCCACATCGAACAGCCAATCCACCGAACCATCCGGTCTTGCAATGTACCCATCCAGACTCATTGCAATGTAAAGCACAACTTTATTGGTAGACATATCAATCGCTCCCTTCTGAAATGTATGATACACTTCAACTATGACAAATGTTGACGTAGTTAGGTGGGGGAATATGAATAATCGAAAACTCGCATTAATGAGACTCATGGATTCGAGAAAGAAATTTACGGCTCGTGAATTAGCGGAGCGTTTTCAGGTGTCGATCCGTACGATCCAGCGAGATCTGAATGATCTGCAGGAGCTGGGCTTTCCGTTATATACGGAGGTTGGAGTGAACGGGGGTTACCGAGTGCTTCCTAATCGGATTTTGCCACCTCTTCAACTCACACAGCATGAGGCGTTGGGTTTGTTTATGATGATTGAATATTTGGAGAACGTTCCGGATTTTCCGTACGGATCGATTCGTGAGCATCTCGCCGAGGAATATTATTCAACTTTACCTCAGGATGTACAGGATCTAATTACACGGATGAGGCAGCACAGTACGTTCCTACAACATCATGTTGTGCAGGTCGAGGCATTAACAACAGAGATATTAGGCGCAGCAGTAGATAAAAGAGAGATTGAATTTATATATCATTCCCGGCAGGGACATAAAAAAGTACAGGTCATTCCTATCGGCATCTATTACGATCACGGGTATTGGTATATGCCGGCCCGGAGGAAGGATCGGGTGCTGTTGTATCGTGTGGATCGCATGCAGGAGCTGGTTATGCTGGATTCCATCGACGAGTCGGTTCCTAGTTTGCAAGAGTGGCTGAATTATAAGGAAAATAGAGAAAGCGTGGAAGTCGTACTGCAATTCACGGATTTTGGAGCAAGACTGGCAGGATCAGATGTACTGTTCAAGTCGGTTGAAGGTAATGAATGGCGAGGACTTGTCCCACCTGAAGAGTTTCCTTTTACAGCGCGGAAGCTGCTCTCCTACGGACCAGAAGTGAAGGTGATTGAGCCGCTGGAGCTGCAACAACAAGTGAGAGAGATGCTGGAACGAAGTCTGAACCAGTACTGAATGTTGTAAAAGGATATTGTGTTCTCATATGGAACATATAAGAGTACCATGAAAGTAACTTATATAGGATTCACCGAATGGGGGGCTACCATGATCCAATTCATAAGAAGTTTCACGATCCGCTCTATGCAGAGTCCATGCGATGAACAACGGCGGTTGTTTGTATAGAGCTTGAATTCCATTTCCGCCACACCCATATAATGCGTTATAACAAGTGTTCATCGGTTGATTCTGCTGCCTTAAAGATCTTAACTTTTAAGGAGCGGAGAAATATGAAATATGTTAATGCAGATACGGTCTTTCCTGAATCATTGCTAAAGGAGATCCAGCGCCATATCCCTGGTGGGTTGGTGTATATCCCCAAACCGAAGGAAGCCCATCAAAAGTGGGGCGAAAATTCGGGCAGTAGGTTGATTTTGAAGCAAAGGAACGATGAGATTCGCCAGCTATTCGCTGCGGGCAGGTCCATTGACCAACTTATAGAGCAATTTTGTTTGTCCATCGACAGTATCAAGAAAATTGTATATTCCAAAAAGTGATTTAAGGGTTAGAGCTGCATTCGAGAAATCGAATGTGGCTTTTTGTGTAGGGATTAGTTTAAATGGTTTGTTGCCTATATTGTGCGAAAGAAGAGCAATACAATGAGATTATAGAACTGTTACTAACAAAACATTACGTCAGCTGTGGGGGGTAAAAATGAAAATTGAAGTACAGTTAGCGCATAACCATGAGGCATATATCATCAAAAACATGTATCCTCTATACCTTCATGATTTATCCGGACATTATGGGCTGAAAACAGAACACACTCCGAATCAACATGGGATTTTCGAAATGGGTGATGATTACAAAACGTTGCAGGATCAATATGATGTCCAGAACATATGGTGGGAAAAACCGAACGTTCTCTATACATTTTTGATTAGAGTAGATGGCGTACCAGCAGGTTTTGTATTTGTGGCTACTGCGCTGCATTGTTCGGCAGACACCGATTTCTTTGTACATGAATTCTTTCTAATGCAGCCATTCAGAGGTGTGGGGATTGCAGAGTACGCTGCAAAAGAGGTATTCCAGAGATATCGGGGCCGATGGGAGTTGTTCACGAATCCTTCGGAGAAAAATAAAGTGGGTCAACACTTTTGGCGAAAGACTGTATCGAACTATACCCAGGGAAACTATGTGGAGCTCCAGGACCAAACGCATGATGGAGAAAAATTGATCTTCAGATTTTCAAACCGTTAATCGTTATTTTAGATGGTTTAGTTTTATTCTATTTAAGGGCCTAAGGAGTAATCCGACAGGCTTCTTTTCGTATTATCAGGTTAGCCAGTAATTACTGGTTGGCCTTTTTTTGTGGTCGTTTTACGATGGGGGGAGCCGGGAGAACGTGGCGGCTTTAGGGGCTAGGACCTCGTAACAAAAACAGTTCTCCCACGACCTCCAAAAGACCATGTTTGGGCTGGTAGGGGCAGTTGACCCCGTATAACAAGCGAAGCTATGGGTTTGGAACCATCGTGGAAAAGGACCGGCGAAACAAAAGATAAGGAGTGAGGACATGGAACCTGTTGTCGGTGTGGATGTTGCCAAAGGTTCGAGTGTAGTTCAAGCGTTTAGGAAGAGAAATGAACCGTATGGCAAAGCAGTAGAGATTATACATGAAAAGAATGGATTCGAACGTTTCTCGGTCATGCTAGACACGCTTCAGGCCGAAACGGGCTTGGCGCCCGTGGTGGTTCTGGAAGCGACAGGGCATTACCATCGCGCATTGGTTTCGTACTTGGAACGAAGTGGCTACACCTACTATATGGTGAATCCGTTGCAGTCCAAACGAGCCAAGGGAGCCCAGCTACGCAAAGTCAAAACGGATGCACTGGATGCTTGGCATCTGGCAGAGATGTACTACCGTGGCGACGTGAAGCCGCACCGGACCTGGGATGAGACGTATACGGAGTTGCAACATTTGACACGGCAGCATGAATTCGTTACAGGAATCTTTGTGCAGGCAAAACTGAACAGTAGAGCCCTATTGGAGCAAGTGTTTCCGAGGTACGAAGGGTTATTTTCGAATGTGTTTTCGGTAACGTCATTGACGATACTAGCCCGTTGTTTAGAGGAAGGTACAGCGGATTGGATTGAAATTATTCAAGGAGGCACACGAAAATCTCGTTCCCAGCAGTGGGCGATTGAAAAAGTCGGAAAACTGGAGGAAATGCTGTGTGACTGGAAAAAAACTCGGCGTAGTCCGTCTCAAAGCCAGGCTCTTCTCGGGATGGTCACGTTATTGCTGACAATAATCGGGCAACTGGAGGGGCTCGAAAAGCAAATGGAGGAAATAGCGGCAAGCCTACCCGAAGTTGAACTTGTGAAAAGCATCCCGGGAATTGGAATGAAATTGGCGGCAGCTATTGTAGCTGAACTAGGTGATGTAAAACAGTTTAGTGATGCGAAGCAACTTGTGGCGTTTGCAGGCCTTGACCCAGGGATTTTCAGTTCAGGAAAGTTCACAGCGACCAGTACACGAATCACGAAACGAGGCTCTAAAAGGCTCAGACGATCGCTGTATTTAGCGGTGCAATGCGGAATGCGGAAGAATGCAAATGCAAGAATCCATTCGTACTACGAGAAAAAAAGAAACGAGGGCAAGCCCTACAAGGTGGTTGTGATCGCTTGCGCGAACAAGCTGTTGCATCACATTTTCGCCATCTTGCAGAAGGGGCAGCCCTACCAAGCGTAATCCATATTTAACCAAAACCTCCATGGCCGTGGAGGTTATTCGTGTTGGTCGAAAAAAGTATAACACGAAAAGAGAACTCATCCAACCTGAAATGCTTGACAAACATTAGCTGGTTTTTGTTTATGGATATTTCTTCGCGTTAACCTCGCAGCATTCGCAAGCTTTATTCACTCCGAATAAGATGTAGCACGCTCTCAAATTCTCATCATTCTTCTCCTATTTTCCTCGCTTTGATGGCTTCTTCAGATTTGGAATTCTATAGTGATCTCAGAAATCAACTTAGGGGGTCGGACAGCATGGAGTGGTTATCCTTCTTGAAGCAATACATCCAGGGTCCCCGATGGATTGGGGCAATTGCCCCCAGCTCAAAATATCTGGCAGCTAAAATGGTGAAAGACATCGCATTTGACCGTGCATCATGCATTGTGGAGTATGGGCCGGGCACGGGGGTGTTTACGGAAATGCTGCTTGCGAACATGCAGCCGGGGACGGTCCTGATCCTGATTGAGAACAACGCCCGCTTCTGCCAGTTGCTTCGCAAAAAGTACAATCATCTTCCGAATGTACACATCATTCATGATTCTGCCGTGCATGTCGATCTGCACATACGACAATATGGACTGAACAAGGTTGATTACATTGTATCCGGACTGCCTTTTGCGAGTCTGCCTGCCGAGGTATCACTGGACATTTTAACGAAATCAAGACAGCACCTGAAGCAGGATGGCAAGTTTATTACTTTTCAATATACGTTGCTCAAACGGAGCCTGCTCAAGCAGTTTTTCGGAGACGTAAGCATGACAAGAGTGTACCGTAACCTGCCGCCTGCTTATGTATTCAGTTGTGGGATATGATCTTTCTAAATGTTGTTTATATTGCCAAGAGGGATACTCCATAAAAAAGATCGTTTTCCTCAGTGGGAAAACGATCTCTCGGCAGGAGATCTTTTATAAAGATCCACTGAAATATTGATACTCGGAATGCACCTCAAATCCAACACTGCGATACAAATTCAAGGCACGGTCGTTATCCGTAACTACAGACAAGCGAATAACCGTATAGTGTTGTTTCATAAGAAGTTCCACTAAAGCGCCAAGGACAGTACGGCCCAACCTTTTGCCCTGATAAACAGGCAGAATACAAAAATTATGAATAAAGGCCGTGGTCTCATTGATAACGTTAATTCGGACAAGCCCTACAGGCAATTCGTTCTTCCATGCAATATACGTGACCCGGCTAGGTTCATCGGTTTCTGTAAAATAGTTGCGTGTCCATTCCTCGGAATTTCCAAATGCTTGGGCGGAGCATGTGATCATAAATTCGAAGTCCTGGTCTTCCGCCACTGACAAAGTCAAATCGGAAGATTGTACAGCCGAAAAGGCTTCGTTCACAAGCTGCATCGCGTACTCTGACCGATCATGAACGGCCCCAAGGGATTGAACAGTTCCTAGACCCGAAGGTGAATTGTTCGGGACGCGATAACTAAGCTGCCTAATGCCTGCTATTTTCATTTCCGCGGTAGCAAAATTTAGCAAACGGCGGAACACACCTTGGCGGCGTTCGTGCGGATGTACGATGGCATTAATGTTTCCAATTACGCCGTCCGAGGGATACCAGCTAAGGAGTCCGACCAAATTACCATCACGGTAACAGAGTAGCGCGTGATCTCCGTCTTTTTTGCTAATATGGTCAAGGTCTGCTTTCAGGTGAATGGAATCCAGTTGTTTACACTGTTGTTCAAGCAAAATAATCGCGTTAATCTGTTCCCTGGAATTATACATCATGGGAATGACTTCATACGTTGACATGGGATTCACACCTTCATGGAGAAGGAAACACGCAGTTATGGGACCGGTTAGGCGTTATCCTTCAAAAATGGGTCCAGTTGCAATTGTGATAATCATCATTATCCCCTCCAAATCAGTTCACGACGAATATAACATACCCCGACCTTTATGTATACATGGTTCAATTAGCTCGTAACTGCAATGGTGGACGCCTGAAAGAGGTCGCTCCTTCAGTCAAGATCCCTGAAGAAGCGGCCTCCTTATCTAGACACAGGCTGCTCAATCAATTAGAAATCAGTTCGCCCAAACGTGGCGTCACCCTTCACCGTTGCGCTGCTGGAGGCATTGATGGCATCCAGCTGCAATACATAGTTGTAATGCCGGATGTAATATCCGGGCTGGCTGTACGATTGGAGCGATACTTTGGTGCTGTCAGCCCAGCCGGGGCTGCTCAGGAAAGTGGCATCTCCTTTGTAGGTGTCGGTATCCGTGTACGCTTCAAGTACGATTTTGTTGCTGGCATTGCGTTTCAGGAAATAGCCAGGGAAGTTGATGGACTCCAGTGAGATGCCTGTAGAGCTGGCCAAGCCGGGTACAACGCGCAACTGGGAATCCAGTACAGGTGAGACGTTGGCGTCGATCCGTGCAGTGAAGTTGGAATGACGGATGTACCGATCCGGATAATTGAAGGAACTAAATCGGCTGTAATTTGTCGCATCAGGTGTTGCTGGGCCTAACATTTTGACCTCATGCAGGGTTGGGGTGTACCAGTTACCCGGATTGTTCCACAGGACAGCGTTGACCATATTGATCCGTACATAACGGGCGGTAAAATGTACAGCGTCGGTCGTAAACCCATAGGTGGTATTAGTGGTTCGATCCAGGGTGGAGTAGTTGACGCCATCGTTGCTGATCTCAATTTTGTACTTATAATAGCCCTCAGATCCTTTATACATAAACCAGGAGATATCGATCTCCGTGATGGTCTTCGGTGCACCGAAATCGACCTGCCACCAAGCTGGCCAAGTATTGGACGATGCTGCCCAAGAAGTCTGATAGTTGCCATCGTTAACATTGGATACAGATGAGCCGGAGGCTGTGGAGATGGCGGTAGCTGTTCTGCCTTGGGCGTGATTAACAAGAGAAGGGGGCGTTACCGTGCCTGTTACAGCATCGATATTCCACTCTTTGTACCACTCCAGTGAGGCGGTTCCATTTGAATCATTCAGGGTTAAAGGAAGCCAGATATGCTTATGTTCACCAAGATTGAGTGGATTCCATCGGTCGCCCATATAAATATAGGATGTGGTGCTGCTGCCTGTAATCGTAGCAATATCATGGATCTGGGAGCCGAAGGCCGATGGGTTTCCATAAGGTGTAAGAGCGGACCACGTGCCTGTCATGGACGATGCGGTTGCATACGCGCCCTGATTCGGATACCAGCCAGCAGCCTGGGAGGTGAAGAGGTAGTAGCGATTGCCCTTTTTCACAACGGCAGGAGCTTCACGATAGGCGTTCTCGAATTGCCAACCCACAAAGGATTCCACACCGGTATAGCTGGCGTTCATTTTAAAAATAGCCATGGTATCATTGGCTCCGCCATTCTTGCGGGATGCTGTGATCAGATAACCTGTACCGTCTGTATCTACGAAAACAGTCATGTCGCGTGACTCATAATCCAAAGGTCGAAAACTTCCCTCATACGTGAATTTACCGTTTGGTGTGCTACTCGTTGCTACCGCAACCCGCCCCAGATTGTAATCTGTACCGTTCTCGTAATGTGCCCATAACACATACTGCTTTGTGGCGGCGTTGTAGATGACTTTGGGACGTTCGATTTTGCTGGAGGCCAGCTCGGTGGCTGAATCCTTGGTCAGAATAGCATTGCTGAACGTCCAGTTCTTCAGATCGGTGGAAGTATAGACATTAACGCTGTCAAACTTGCCGCTGACCGCATGCTCGCCGTACCAATAATACGTACTGCCGACTTTCAGAATGTTTCCGCTATTGGCCTGAATGGGGTTGCCAGCGGTATCCAGCCAATCGGAACCGTTGGTGATGTTCACGCTTGCCGCGCTGGTCCGTTCGGGATGAAGGCCAAACATGGTTAGCGTGAGCGCGAAGACCAGAAACCATACTGCTTTCCTGTTGCCCATTACACACACCTCCTAATATCGGTCCTTTGTGAAGCGTTTACATATTTAGTGTAATAAAAATGGAATCTTGTACAAGTGAACAATGCGTACCCTGATGAACAAATGGAACTTTATCCTGAATATAGCGGCGATAGCGAGTCATTTAACTCATTTCAATATATAAAAAAAGGATAGTAGACTTATAAAATAAGCCACTATCCCTTTTTGCATAACATTCTATTTAAGCAGATTCAAAACCTATTTATGACCTTTGCGAACCTTGAGCTGCATACGTTTTATCGTTGTAGTTTGCATAACCTCAAGCACGAGCGGGCCTTTGCCATTCAGAATTTCCACATCGGTTACATTATCCAGAATGGTAATAATCCCGATGTCGTCTGCAGTGACGCCTTCAATCTTGGCGATGGTGCCCACGAAGTCTACCGCACGGAGTTTCTTTTTCTTGCCTCCGTTGAAGTTCAGCTTCATGATCTGTTGGTTCAACTGTTCACGCTTGTCCTTTTTGCGTTCAGGCACGATCTTCAAACGCTTCTCGAACTCTTCCCGACGACGGTCAACAGCTTCCTCGGAAGGAGCTTTCACGACAGGAATTGCAAATCCGATATAAGATTCGATCTCGGCCAGACGTCTCCCATCCTTCGGGGTAACCAAGGTAAAGGCTTTGCCTGTTTTCCCTGCGCGACCCGTACGACCTGTACGGTGAACATATCCTTCTTTTTCCAAAGGGATATCGTAGTTGATGACATGGGTAATATTCGTGATATCAATCCCGCGCGCGGCTACATCTGTTGCAATCAGATAACGGAATTGTCCTCTTCTGAATGCATTCATCACTTCGATGCGCTCATCTTGTTCCATGCCTCCGTGGATGCGATCCGCTGGATAATCGAGGTCAGCCATGACCCGGAACAGTTTATCCACGTTCTCCTGCGTACGACAGAACACGATACAGCTATCTGGATTTTCAACAATGAACAAGTCCTGAAGCAGTGCTGTTTTGTTCACCTCTGGCACGTGAATCACGGCATGTTCAATCGTGGCTGTTGTAAGACCACTTGCTTTGATCTCAATCTCGACCGGATTGTTCATGTATTTACGTGACAGCTTGGCTACATCTTCAGGGAACGTCGCGGAAAATAACATCGTCACTCGCTCGCTAGGCAGTGCTTGAATAATGGATTGCACCGTCTCGATGAAGCCCATATTCAGCATCTCATCCGCCTCGTCAATGACAAGGTATGAGATCCGATCCAGCGGCAGGGTGCCGCGTTCGATATGGTCCAGTACCCGTCCCGGTGTGCCTACAGCGACATGCGTTCTTTGTTTTAATTCGGCTTTTTGAACATGAAAAGGAGACTGACCGTATAGTGCGGTTGCTTTAATACGCTTAAAGCGTCCGATATTGGTAATATCTTCGTTCACTTGCAAAGCCAACTCGCGGGTTGGCGTGAGAATCAAAGCCTGCGGTTTATTTTCGTTCCAATCTACCAGCTCACAGACTGGAATGCCGTAGGCGGCTGTTTTCCCGCTGCCTGTTTGGGATTTAACCACAAGATCTTTATTTTCAAGGGCTACTGGAATTACTTTGGTTTGAACCTCCGTTGGGGTTTCATACCCAAGGCTATCCAGCGCTTTTACGATTTCTTCGCCAAGTCCATAATCTTTAAATTGTTGCTTACTCATCGTTAACCTCTTTTACGTTAGTTTTGAATACAGGGAATTTTGGAATTGCATTATGCAATATGCTTACATACAAGCATTGCACCGTACATTTATCGTATACCTCTTTATTATACTCTATATAGGGGTGCGCTAACGGAGTAATTGCTATGAGCATTCAGATTAATGCTGCCAAACTTCTTTTTTCGAGGGAATTGTACGGCTGTACTTATGGAAATTGCATATCTTCCGAAGGAGGAAGCTGTATCAAAGCGTTCCACGTGAAACGAAATGTATCTTAGCTATATTCTCTATTCATAAATAACCATCTTCAAGGCTGTGGTCTGCGGGGGAAAGGATTGGGCGATAGACGGGCCTGTCCACACTTCAGCTCGGTGTCCAACCAATGTTCCATCCAAACGGGCAGCAACGGTTTCACCATTGATGATAAGTTCCGCGTTCGTATGAAGTGAAATGAAGATGGGGCCTGATCCAACACCGCTATTTTCTTCATTATCGATGAGGACCTGTCCCGTTTCTTCAACAAAATCTGTGATCACTCCGCTAACAGGAGCTTTCCCCTCCTCCTTTTCTGCTGATTCTTCTGAGCATCCTAGCGTTAACAGAAGCAAAATGAGCGGCAGTAGGGATAATTTTTGCACAATGGACATTCGTTGCTCACCTCATCCTTTTAATGGTTCTATACGTATGACGGTTTTTGAGCTACCAAGGTTCCTACATATCGCTGAAAAAATAACAATAAAGCACTATTTAAGCTGGAACTAGAAAATGGAATATGTTAACATATGTTTAACTTACGGAACGGAGGGATACGTGTGGCAAATTTTATCCGATGGAGATAGTATGGCGAAACATTTGTTTGCGCTTGCTGTATTTCTGCCTGTGTGCAGCTCATCGGGATCGGTTTGCCTATTTATACGTATGCCGCTAGTCATTAAAGAAACGCTCGTCTAGAGTGGTTCTTTAATGTACTACTATTTTTTGGCGAGCATTCAGGTACACCCCATATCCAAAATGAACTGCACAGGCATGGATGTCTGTGTTTTTTATTTTATTGAGGAAAAGGGGAGATCCTGAAATGACAAAATCGAACGTGAATGAGCATATAGAATTTCAAAAGGAACTAACAACTTTAGCTGCAAAGAACGGACTTCATATTGCTGAGGAATCCATGAAAATGAATGAATCCGGTATGGACTTTCGGGTAGCGTTTGCCACCGATGAACAGGGACAACAGTGGATACTGCGCCAGCCACGGCGTGAGGATGTATGGGAACGGGCTGAAAATGAGCGTAAGGTACTGGAGGTTGTAAAAAGCCATCTACCGGTAGAGGTACCGGTGTGGCGGATTTGTACGCCGGAACTGATCGCTTATCCTTTACTTGATGGAGAACCGATTGCGATCGTTGATCCGGCAGGGGGAGGGTACGCATGGCGATTTGCGCAGGAAAGCTTATCCGATGATTTCTTCGATTCGCTTGCTGCTACACTTGCCGCATTGCACAACATTGATCCTGATGAGGCGGTAAAGGGCGGCGTGCGCAGCAAGACGCCTACAGAAGCTCGTAAAGCTTTTGCAGCCAATATTGAAGAGATCAAACAAAGATTTGAGGTGCCGGATCAACTGGCCAGTCGGTGGGAAGCGTGGCTGACGACGGACAGCTATTGGCCTGAACATTCGACGTTCAATCACGGTGATCTGCATCCTCCGCATATTATCGTCGACGATGCCCAGCAGGTTACCGGGCTGATTGATTGGACGGAGGCGGAGATTGCAGACCCGGGTAAGGATTTTGTTATCTATTATGCGCTCTTCGAAGAGGAGGGCTTGCGGGATTTGCTCAATCGCTATGAGAAGGCAGGGGGAAGGGTGTGGCCTCGGATGTTAGAGCATATTCGGGAGCAGTGGGCGGCATACCCGGCAATCGTTGCTCAGTTTGCGTTAATCACCGGCGAAGAATCCAATATGGAAATGGCGAAAGGCATGCTTGCGAGCTGGGACGTTAAGCGGGATTAATATAAGGTGATAGAACTCTAGGGAGGAGAAGGGTGCGTGACACAACTTCGTGTAATGTGTTGGTTGTTTGCAATCACGTTAACATTTGGTCTACTGGGTTGCTCGGCCCCTTTTTCTAACTCAGCTGATGATGAATCAGATTTTGTAGATGTTCTCTCCCAGGAACGGTTACAGGAACTGAGGGAGGACTACCCATTATCGCCACAGTCTCTCGTGACTCCATGGATGAAAAAAGTGACCTTTAGAAAGATCATGGACTTCGCAGATGCAGTTGTTGTGGCAGAGGTTGTGAGCGTTCTTCCGAATTTCAGGATGGTGATAACTACTGAACCAGATACACCCGAACGAAAAATGGCAGAAAAGCAGGAGACTACGGGAATGACTCCCTACGAAGCTGAGTTCGTCTCTTACGAGGTAAAGGTGCACGAAGTAATTGTAGGAGAAGATGTAGCCAAGGAAACATTTCTGTTCTATAACGCAGCGTTTGCGGCGCTCGATCCAAAACTTATGCCTGGTCAGAGAATAGTTACAGCAATCAAAAAGGGAGTAGAGTCCGAGCAACGTGGAGGTTATTACTCCTCTCGTTATGGCACGTACTATATCGTCGATGGGGATTATGTCCTTTCTGCCTACGAAGGGTTCTCCAATGAGGCGCTTGAATTCACCAAACAAACGAATGGAATCAAGTTGGAGCAGTTTGTGAAAAAGGTTCAAAGCTTGGCGCAGGAGTAGATGAACACGTAACGTATGGCTCTAAAATCCAAAAAAGAAAAGACCTCTTCCACATGCATTGTGGAGGAGGTCTTTCTTATGAATAGATTAATTACCTAGAGTCATCAACTGGCACTCTATTTCAGCATGCTTACATATTTTCCGTAGACATAAGCTACGCGTCCATCCAGTTTCACTTTAACCCAACCGTATTTATCTGTACTGATTACCTCAAGGACGGTGCCTTTCGGTACGGCAGCAACTACTTTGGCTTTGGATGAAGCGCTGGCGCGCACGTTCAGGTAGTTCGCAGTAACCTTGGCTTGTTTACCTTTAACGACGGTACCCGGTTTACTTGTACTTGGTGATGTCGATGGTTTGTCGGGTTTCGATGTGTCTGGCTTCGGTACCGTTGGTGTTGTGGGCTTCTCAGGTGATGTCTCTTCCTCACCACTGCCGGTGGACGCCTTGCGAGCTTTATTCAGCTCTTGATAGAACTCACCTTTGGTTTTCACGCCAGAGAATTTCGCGATACTTACGTTTGCTTTAGTGGCAAGTACAGTCATTTCTTCTTCAGTCACTGCATCCAAAATGTTAATGGACGCAATATTGGTATACTTGCCATCTTCCGTTGTCGGAACAGACAGGATGCCATCATTAATCAGCTCTACGATATCTGCACGTGCAGGTGCTGTCAGATCAACACCGGTGATTTTCCAGTTGTGCTGGATTTTCGGTTCGTAGACGCCGTTCATCACGTCTTTGAGATAAGCAATGGACAGATTACGAATCGTACCTTGAATCTCGCCAAATGCCGAAGCATCCTTGGAGGACCACAATTGTTTGAACTTACGCCCTTCCAGTGCCCCACCTTTGGCGATCAGGGCTTCCATCCGGTAGGCATTCATACCGAGCTTGAGTGTATCTTCTTCTTTGACCACTGTGCCATTGCTGTATTTGAGGTTCGTAATCCGACTGCCGTAAGGTTTGGTCAGGTCAATCTCATACGTAACTCCGCCGAAGAAATCGTCGGTGCTGTATTTGGAAGCACGTCGTTTCGGATCAAAACTGATCGTCACATCACCAGGACGTGTGGAGTTAAAATAACCCGCAGACCATTCCATGTAATCCTTCAGATCACGTCCGGTCACTTCATATACGGTTACTTCACCAAAGGTATATTGGTAGTTGAACGCAATATCCTTTTTCTTGATCGGTCCGACATCCAGCTTGGCCTTATCGTTATCGATCTGGTGCGCGACTACGTCGGCATCGCTATAATGCAGCATGACTTCAGTGAAGAAGTCAGAGAGTGGTGTCTCCTGAATCTGTACAGCAGGAATGCCTTTGATCTCATCAGCCGGTACCAGGTTGGTTCCTTTTAGTTCGGCTACTTCAATGTTGGCATCGGCACGAGCGAACTCGTGGAACGGATGCAGTGTATCTTCCAGTCCGGGATCGGACACTTCATAAGAGCCATCAGCTGCTTTTACAGCGAGTGCTTGTGCTTCCTTGCTTTTCAGTACAACCTTGTCGCCTTCTTTGGCAAACGTGAGGTCAATCCGTGAAATGTGTGAACCATATTTGTTCGGTTCGGAGATCAATACGCCGTTAACCGTTTGGGATTCAATCAGCGTATGCATGTGTCCGGCAAAAATGGCAGCCAGCTCCGGGTTGGCATTGGCGATATCCGTAACCCCGGTGCCCGGGTTCCCGTTCTCGTTATCCAGTCCCATATGCATGAGTCCAACCATAACGTCCACTTTGCCTTTCAGCTCAGCGATGGCCTTCTTGGTCTCTTCTACAGGATCTTTGACAATGATGCCGTCAAGGTGATCCGTACCTTTCTCGAACTCGGTAATCATAGGTGTGTTCATTCCGATGACACCAACCTTGATACCGTCTTTCTCAATAATCGTATAGGCAGGCATGTAGCGGTCGCCGTTTTCTTTGAAAATGTTACCTACCAAGGGTTGTCCCTTGAACTGTGAGGAAATCTTCTCTAATACGTCCAATCCAAAGTTAAATTCATGATTTCCCATAACCCATGCGTCATATTTCATTTCGTTCATTGCGACCATCATGGGAGATTGAGGTTGATCGTTGAACAGTTCAGCCGAGTTGTCCTGAATCATGTCGCCTGCGTCCAACAGAATCGTATTTGGATTCTCAGCACGTACTTTTTTCACGATCGTGTACAACTGCGTCATGCTGCCTGTCGGATTCGGACCGTCCAGAGCATAGTCCCACGGCATAAATCGGCCATGAATATCCGATGTTCCCAGCAACGTAATCTTGGTTTCCTTGTTTGCTTCAGCAGCCTGAGCCGGAGTGGAGGCAAAAGGTGCGAAGAGGATGGAAGCACATAAGAGGAATGATAAGGGCCATCCGGCGTAACGTTTCGGCGAAAATTTGCGCATGTTGTAATCTCCCTTGTTATCTAGTGTTATGTAAAGATATGTATCATTGGAGTTAATACTAGATAAACATTTGGTAAATGTAAACCACAAAATGACAAATAAAAGAGACCACTCTGGATCGTTCCATGGGAATTCACTGGAAAATGATCAGAGTAGTCTCTACACGTATCTTTATATCTTTATATGTTTAACTTCTTCCTCAACAACACCCGAATCATATTTGATTGTATACGGGGCCCTTAACTCTTATACCGTCTCCATTGAACTACGACTACGAGAGGTGGATAATTTTATTTTGACAACGATGGATACCAAAGCAAGCAGACCAAAGATGATTCCGCTCCAGATGACCTGATGGATGCCGAGTTGGGCAATGAACCAGCCACCAACGGAGGTACCAAGGGTAATCCCCAGATTAGAGAAAGAGACAAAGAGGCTATTCCCGAATTCAGGTGCTTCTTGAGCTTCCGTCGTAAGCCAAGTTTGGCTGACAATCAGACCGCCAGAGTGAATCGCACCCCAGACGAATACCATGATAATCATCGGAATGAAATAGGAACCTGCATAGAAAACGAGTAAATATGCCGCCATGTATAGCACTGGGAAGAGGAGAACGGTCCTCGGAATATTCCGATGCAGAAGCTGGCCGAATACCAAATTGCCGGCGATCATAATAACACCAAAGGCCAAGAGCATCACACTAATCCATGAACCGCTCATACGGGTGACTTGCCCAAGATATTCGGCGAAATAACTGTATACGGAGAACATCGCTGCAAAAATGAAAATGACAGTAGCAATATTTAGCCACAGTGCAGGTTTACGCAAAATGCCGATCTGTTTGCCATAAGACATCTTCTCTTGCACAGGCATCGAGGGCAGCCAAATCCATATACCGATGAACGCAATGAGACTGACAACCGCTCCGAACCAGAACGCAGCCTCCAACGAGAAGTTTTCCGCAAGATAGGAGGTTAAGGGCACGCCAAATGCAAAGCCGGCAGTGATTCCGGTAAAGACTTTGGCAACGGCCTGACTGCTTTTTTCCGGTGGGACCAGCTTGGCACCCGTGACGAGAGCAACAGAGAAGAAGACTGGATGGAAAATGGCCGGGATAATCCGGAAAATTAGCATCGTGTCGAACCTGGTTGTGTAGGCGTATACTACGTTGGAAATGGCAAATAACAGCACAGCAGTTAACAAAATGGTTTTACGATTGATACCAGATACGAGTAGGGTCAAGAACGGGCCAGACACGGCAACGACGAGAGCGAAAATACTTACCAGCCACCCAGCCTGTGCAGCGGTGATGTTGAATTTCTGTGTAATCAGCGGAAGCACTCCGATAATGCCTACTTCTGTAGTGATGATGGCGAATACACCCAGCGCCAGAATGAGGATGAGTAACGGATTAACCTGTTGTGATTTCGATTTCATGTTAAAGTGTAAACCTCCAAATTTATTTATATATATAGAAAAATAGATATAACGGAATAAAAAAAATGCCTCCTTACCTGTATAAAAATATATGGGCGATATAATAAGTTCTCAGAATTACATTATATCTATATTTATAGATTTGTAAATATAATAAAGTATAACTCAGTTGCTTAAGTCATCATGCTAGTCCGCAACATCTATAATTTCTGAGGGACAAGCTATACTTTTTACATGGATAATTACAAATTTATCCAGTAAGATGAAATTTGTAAGCGCTTGCTATTAAATCGAATATTACAATTCAAAGGAGGATGATCATGTTCAAGTCCAAATGGTTTAAGACCGTCGGTTCACTGGCGTTGGTAGGTGTACTGGCTACATCAGTTGCGGTCGGCAGTGTGAGTGCAGGTTTGGCGAAAGGTAGCAAGTTTCTGGGCAATATTATAGCCAGCAGTGTCCCCTCGAATTTTAGTCCATATTGGAATCAGGTGACCCCGGAGAACTCAACCAAATGGGATGCCGTTGAAGGCACGCGTAACGTAATGAATTGGTCTCAGGCAGACATGGCGTACAACTATGCAGTTAACAATGGTTTTCCATTTAAATTTCATACGCTTGTATGGGGAAGTCAGCAGCCTGGATGGATTAACAGTCTATCTGCTGCAGATCAAAAAGCTGAAGTGACACAATGGATTCAGGCGGCAGGCCAGCGTTATCCCAAAGCGGCTTTTGTCGATGTGGTCAATGAGCCGCTGCATGCCAAGCCTTCCTATCGCAACGCCATTGGTGGGGACGGGGCGACAGGATGGGATTGGGTAATCTGGTCTTTCCAACAGGCAAGACAAGCCTTTCCAAATTCTAAATTGTTAATCAATGAATATGGCATTATCGGTGACCCCAACGCAGCTGATCAATACGTTCAGATCATCAATATCTTGAAGAGCAGAGGCCTGGTCGATGGTATTGGTATTCAGGCCCATTACTTTAATATGGATACGGTTTCGGTGAGCACCATGAACACCGTCCTGAATAAGCTGGCAGCAACGGGACTGCCCATCTATGTGTCAGAACTGGACATGACGGGCGACGACAATACCCAATTGCAGCGCTATCAGCAGAAATTCCCTGTACTCTGGCAGCACTCCGCCGTTAAAGGTGTAACATTATGGGGCTACAACCAGAATCAAACCTGGGTATCTGGTTCTCATTTGGTGAATACCAATGGTACAGAGCGTCCAGCACTGCAATGGCTGAGGAATTATCTCGCCAATAATCCTTAAGCTGGAATAGTCAGTTTCTTTATCCATCACTTGTATCCACCAAAAAATAGCGCCTGTTCCGCAGATTTGGTAGCGGAGCAGAGCGCTATTTCTTTCTCATAATGTACTGTCTAAGATTAGGAAATAACGATACTGTTGAAAGAATCTGCCTCCAGCTCGAACCGGAGTGTCTGCCCTTCATACGCCAGATGCAGATCACGGTTATCCTTGAACGGGTTGTTGATGACAATGACGAGACTATTGTCCGGGTTGCGGAAAGCCACGGCTTTGCCACTCCAGGCTCCAGACAGTCCTACTCTTCGTGCACCAGGCACGACATTATGAGCAAAATGCTTCATCACATAATACTCGGGATTCCGAATGATTTCCTTGCCATCCGGGTCTACCGTAATCATGGAGTTTTGCTCCCAACCCCATGTGCTGCGGCCTTTCGGCTCCAGAACCATGTTCCAGTAAATGTACGCATTCACGCCATTGCTGAAATAGTGCTGGTACAGGTTAAATACATACTTGGCGTAGTTCCACGAATTGTTGCCGTCACCGCACTCATTCTCGGTCTGCATGTAACGAAGCTCCGGGTAGCTCGCGGCTGTACGTTGGATGGCATTTTTGCCTGCCCACTGATAACCAACTCCCTTGATATAGGCGTACGCTTTGGGGTCACTAAGCACCAGTCCGGCATATTCGTCAAAATCATTCGTTTTCTTCTTCATCAATTCTTCCCACGGATCAGGTGCGTTGATCGTTCCGAGCCAGATTTCCGTATCCAGACCATGCTTGTCAAAAGCAGGACCCAGATAGTCGGCGATAAACTCACGCAGCTGCTCGCCTGTCCACATGCAGGAAGGGAATTTCTGATCCGCGATGACTTCGTTTTGTACATGGACCTGATGGATGGTGATGCCAGCATCCTTGTACGCTTGTACGAATTTGACGAAATACAGCGCATAAGCTTCCAGGATATCCTTCTCCCAGCGCAGCGTTCCATAGTTATAGGCTTTCGGTGACTTCATCCACGTAGGCGGGCTCCACGGTGAGGCGAAAAATTGCAAATTCGGATTATAGGTCAGGGCCTCTTTGATATATGGAATCAGATATTTGAAATCGCGTTCGATCGAAAAATGTTCCATGGCCACATCGCCGTCCACCTCATTGTGACTATACCATTGCTCTGCATAATCACTCGCGCCGATGGGCAGCCGACAGATGTTGAATTTATGTTCACCTTCCGGGTGGAAGAGGGAATGAAATACGTCATGACGCTGCTCCTCATTCAAGTGGGACAAGGCAATATAACCAAGCTCGTTAAAGCAACCGCCAAATCCTTCTACAAGCTGATGCTGTTCACCTGTGAGCTTTAAGTTAGCGTTTTCATTTGTAGATGTATAAGAAATCTCTTTCCACGCATGATCTGGTGTAGTGGAATAACCATGTAATGTCAGGGACATTGGAATTTCCTCCTCGCTTGAATCTCAGGTATGATGTACAGTCAGTATATCAAGTCGCATTACAAAAGAAGATACGCTGAACCACGTAAAATTTGCCCTAATCCAAGGTGGTGACAATCCATGATCATTCCTGAACCATACCGTTCTTATCTATCTCCGGAGAGCCGGTGGCTGCCCGCAACGGACTGGAACGTCAAGCTGTTTGGTGCTCATATGCAGAAGGTGAAACAGGGCTGGCAAGTACCGCTGGAATCGCATTTGGCCTTTGAATTGATATTGATTCTGGAAGGTTCGCAGACGACGATACTGGAGAATATCCGTTATGATCTCCACGCAGGAGATATATTGCTTATCCCGCCTGGATGCAAACATACCAATGAATGCAATCAGGAGCAGGGGTTGACCTACTTTATTGCCCATTTCAATGTAGATGAGGTTCTGTTTCGCCAGGAGATGAGCAGACATGTGCAGATGTTGTTCCCATGTGGCGGCGAGGATAATCAGCGATTAACGGAAGTCATGATGAAATGGGTGGATCTGCTTCAGCACAAAGAAGAATATACAACATCAGATCTGTTCCGTATGCAGGCTGGTTTGCTGGAGATTTTGGCGATATTGGCAGAGCAAAGCTCCTCCCGTTCCCAAGAAGCCGTATCGCCTACTGTGGCGCACTATGCATCACTGATTGCCGAGGCAATCAAAAGTCGGTTCAATGTCGAGAATATCCAGCGGGAGGGGCTGGGGGATAAGGAGATTCGGATTGAAGAGATTGCGGCCTCGCTTCAAATCAGCCCTGGATATGCACTGGAGACGTTTCAGAAAGTATACGGCATCTCTCCGCGCAGATATTTGTCCGAACTGAAGCTTCACGAGGCCAAGCAGCTGATACACCAGCCGGATCTTAATCTTACTCGGGTTGCCACCATGCTTGGATATTCGAGTCTTGCGCACTTCAGTCGTCAGTTCAGAAGATGGACTGGCATGAGTCCCAGTGAGTACAGACAGACCGTGGGCAGCATCCGTTTTTTCGATTAAACAATCGAATCCCGTGCGCTCGTATCCAGTTGTTTAATGCTCACCAAAAATCCCCGCTGATGTTCAGACGGGGACTTCGCTGTGTTATACAGTAATCTGCATGGGGAGCATATGAATGGTATTTTGCATTGAGACAAGTCGAGACAAGTCGAGATAAGTGCCTGGTGCTTGAATTATGCTTGGTATAATTAAGGTTGTACATTCTCGTTCTGCGCTTTGTTTTCGAAGATTAGAATCGTTTTGCTGCTTCCGATATACGCAACCGTCGTATTAAATTGCTCCGAAATAAAACGTACCGGAACAAACGCCTTTCCATCCTTCATCAGCAGGGGGGCATCGTTTATCGCAAGGGTATCGTCTACAATCACCTGTTTGTTGCCCACGGTCCACCGAACCACTGTACCGTTCTGCGCAATCTGAACCTCCTGTGTATCCGGATTCCAGTTCACGCTGGCATTCAATTGCTCGGAGACAAAACGGAGCGGCACATAGGTCCGTCCTTCATCGATAAAAGGTGCAGCCTCCAGTGCGTAAGCACGATCCCCGACATAGGCCGTGGCAGATCCTTCAATAAGCCGCTGAAAATTGCCCTGGGGAGTACGTTTCTGCTCCCGCACATTCATCTGGTTTAGCAGGCGCATCGTGTCACTGCCGCTCGCAACATTCAGATAATTATTCTGCACCGTGAGTCCGGCAGGTTCCGGTTCAGAGACCGAGGTCTGCGTACCGGAGGACAAGGAAGTGGAAGCCGAGATATCCGTTATTGTACTTGTATTTGCAGAGCTGTTTCTTGTAAAAGTAAAACCGGCAATCGGTGTCAGATCCCACACCCGGTTATTGGACAGTTTGAGTACTTCCAGCTTGGACAGCTGGTGTAACGGCTCCAAATCATAGATCTGATTGGACTCCGCATTCAGTTCTCTCAATCCTACCAGGTCTTCCAAGGGTGCCAGATGCTGAACCTGATTTCCGGAGAAGTCTAGCGCCTGCAGACGTGTCATATGTTCCAAGGGCATCAGATCGGAGATCTCGTTGCCTGCCACATTCAGCTTCTGAAGTGTATTCGGCAGATCAGCCAATACATCCAGTGTATGAATGTGGTTGTTGGCCACATTGAGCTGTTTCAGTTTTCTCTTATCCGCCAGTGGTGTCAGGTCCGTTATCGCATTGTTCGAGATTTCAAGCCATTGAAGATCATCTGCATCCACCAGTGCGGAGAGACTGGTAATCTGATTACCGCTGGCGTGAAACGTATGTAATCGGGTGAATCCACGTACAACTTCTATGGAAGAAATGGAATTGTTGCTGATATACAGCCGTCCCAGGTCTTTCAAATCAGCCAGTGCATCAATCGATGTAATGTAGTTATTGCGAACGTCAACCTCGCGAAGCTGAGTCAGTTGCGCTAGCGGTGTCAGGTCATCAATCTCATTGCCATATAACCGGAGGTGAGTCAGATTCGTGGCGTATTCCAGACCGGACAGGCTTTGAATGCCTGCATTGCTCAGATCCACTACGTTCAACTGCTCCAGATCGGAGGAGGTTAGCGGGGAATCTACCGGTTTGTTCAGAATCAGTTTCAGTCCGTTCTCCAGTGCAGGATCTTTGATGATTCCCTCGCCCAAGTCTGCCGTAGTGTAGGCCATCGCTTGCCCAGCCGCCCCAAGACTCAGGATGAAGACTAGAAATAGTAGAGTCATTCTTCTCATTGCATGAATTCCCTCCGATTCCGATTTTGATGATAGATAAGTGTACTGTTCTTATGTACTTGGTGAGCACCAATTTATGTCGATAAAATAGTATTGTTACGGTATGGACAGATAGAATAGATAAACACATCTATAGTTATTAACCCATCATGGGGCAAAAGGAACAAGAAATTCATGACAGGCAGAACATCTCCTTCTATTCTATATGATACAAACCCCATACTGCACTCTTCCAGCCATCTTTTTCAAAAAAAATTGTACAACTCCCCCAGATGTTATTCAACGCCACGGTAGAAAGGGTATAGATGAAGTAAAGAATGCCATTTGGAGGAGAAGATGCAGGTATGCGCCAAGCCATGATCATTAGTAATCCATCGTCGGGTAAAGAAGAGGCTCAGCAATATGTGTCCCAGGTACAAGAAATTCTTGAATCACAGCAGTATGAAGTGGTGGTTAATGAGACGGCCGGGGAGGGCGATGCGACCAACTACTGTCTGAGTGCCTGCAAAGATGGCTGTGATCTCGTCATTTCCATCGGAGGGGATGGGACGCTGCATGAGACGATTAACGGCATGATGGATCAGGAGCATCGTCCCAGACTGGGTGTGGTGCCACTGGGTACGGTAAATGATTTTGCGCGTGCATTGAATATCTCGCTTGATCCGGAGGAAGCCATTCGTCAGTTGCGTTCGGAGCAGATTCATAGGGTGGATCTCGGTAAAATCAATGATCGTCTGTTTGCCAACGTGGTGGCAGCCGGTTCGTTGGCAGAGGCGTTGTTCTCGGTATCGTCGGAAGAGAAATCGAAGCTGGGTTCATTCGCATATTTGAAAGAAGGATTGAAAGACCTGATGAACACACCGGCCAAGCCACTCACTATTGAGTATGACGGGCAGTTCTGGGAAGGGGAGTCTCCACTTTTTCTCGCGGCACTGACCAATTCGGTTGGAGGTTTCGAGAAATTGTCCCCAGAAGCAGCGGTGGATGATGGATTAATACATTGTTTTGTGATCCGTAGCATGAATGTCTTTAATACGGTAACACTTGGAACGTCCCTATTGTTTGGCAACCTGAAGAATCATAAGGATGTTGATTATTTTACGGCAAAAGAAGTTCACGTCCGTACTACAGAAGCGATTCGTACAAATGTGGATGGGGAAGAAGGGCCTTCTCTGCCCATTCGAATTAGTGTACTGCCTCGACATATTGAAGTGATCGTCCCGGAAGAAGTATAGGTGAGTGGATTATGCAGAAAAAAACCTCCATTATTCCATATAAGAATTCTAAAATTCCATTGAAACCGATTGCAGTTCTGTGTCACAATCATAGACGGAAGACAAGTATATACTAGTTGGCAAAGATCACAAGAATGAATGTACGATACTATTCGAATATGGAGGGAAATCATCTTGAGAACAATTAAACTTGGCAGCAGCGCACTCGAAATACCGGTTGTAGCCGTTGGCTGCATGAGAATTAATTCATTAAGCAGCAAAGAAGCTGAACATTTTGTTCATTCCGCCATGGAAGCAGGCGCGAACTTCTTCGATCATGCTGATATTTACGGAAACGGGGCGTGTGAGGAGATCTTTGCAGAGGCTGTGCAGATGAATCCCCAGGTTCGTGAAAATATGATTCTTCAATCCAAATGCGGTATCCGTAAAGGCATGTTTGATTTCTCGAAAGAGCACATCTTGAATTCGGTGGATGGCATCCTGCAACGCTTGAAAACCGATTACCTGGATGTTCTGTTGCTGCATCGCCCGGACACCTTGGTTGAACCGGAAGAAGTGGCTGAAGCCTTTGATCAGCTGGAGCGCGAAGGCAAAGTGCGTCACTTCGGGGTATCCAACCAGAATCCGAACCAGATCGAACTGTTGAAAAAATACGTTAAACAGCCACTGGTAGCCAACCAGTTGCAGTTGAGTATTACTAACACCACGATGATTGACAGTGGAATCAATGTAAATATGGAGAACGATGCTGCGGTTAACCGTGATGGCGGTATTCTTGATTACTGTCGCCTGCACGATATCACGATTCAACCATGGTCCCCGTTCCAATACGGATTCTTCGAAGGCGTATTCCTGGGCAGCGATAAGTTCCCGGAATTGAATGCGAAGATCGACGAGATTGCTGCTAAATATGAAGTGAGCAACACGACTATCGCAATTGCTTGGTTGCTGCGTCACCCGGCGCAAATGCAGCCTGTGACAGGTACAATGAATATCCAGCGTTTGCAGGATTGCATCAAAGCTGGCGATGTTCACCTTACACGCCAAGAGTGGTACGAAATCTATCGTGCAGCTGGCAATATTCTGCCTTAAAACCCAAATCACTACATAGCAGAATGATCTGCTGTATTGCATGTAAAACACGAGCGTATATACCGCTCGTGTTTTTATTTTATCCTTTATTTGATGCTTATTCGTTCCCGGTATAAAATAAGAGTAGGGCCTCTATTTTAACAAAAGGATTATTTTGTAATTAATACAAATTAGTTGAATTTATCTTATTGACCCTTGCTTAATTATTACATATAATTACTTTTGCATACCGTTAATCCTGTTTATGGTTTTTTTATTTTGGAGGGTGGTGTTAGTTTGGAGCCGACAACCACGATACGCGATCATTTAGAGAGTTATCTGAAGCGTGAGCAGATGTCCATTAGTCTTTTTTCGGAAACGTCAGGAATTAACTCGGGTACGCTGAGCAATATTTTGAACAAGAATCGTCCGATTGCGATGCAGCAGCTGGACCGAATCACTTCAGCTATGAACCTTGAGGAAGGTTACTTCTATGAATTGTATATAGATGAGTGTTTTGTCCATGCTGCCCCTGACTGGCGAAGACTGGGACCATTCCTTCATCGATGTGCAGAATTGGATAAATTGAATTGTATTGAAGATGTTATCCGGCTGATGATGGATAATCTATCTTATATTCCTTTGTTATTTGATCTGGCTGAAGAATTCTATCATGCTGGTAAATTCAAACCGGCCGTTCTACTATATGAAACGATAGCCGAAAGTGAGAAAATGCAACACTCTGAACGGCTTGCACTATGTCAGTATCGACTATTCAGATTGGGGCTGACCAATGATCAGCAACGAAATCTAATCATCGCGGCCCAATTCGAATACTACGTGGATCGGCTGGATGAGCGTTATCAGCTGGATGCGCTCAACGAACTGATCAATGCCTTTGCATCTCTTCACAGGTGGAGCAAGGTTCAGGAGCTCTCTGAAAAGTTAAAAGTAAAAGCGACCATTCATTATGAGTTGAATGGGAGAAGGAAACAGGAAGAAACGAAACGACCGATTATCTTTTATATTATGTATGCCTATTTGGCATCTGGAAGTGCTAACTTTCATCTAAATAATTATGAAATTGCACTGAAATACGTTTCTTTATATACGGACTACAGTTGGGTAAAAGAGCCTGATTCGGATGAGATGGTTGTCATTAATCAATTTCAGGAATGGGCTGAGGGAAATCGCTATATATATCAATTAATGGCTGGTCAGTTTGAGATATTGCCTGACTATCTCGATTACATCTCAACGAAAGAAAATGAGATTTTCCCTGCACTGTGTGACATTGTGACTGCTGCAAACCGCTATGATATGAATATTGACTATGTACTAAAGGAATACGAATCCTACTTCACTTATCAAGAACAAAGTAATCGAATTGGGAAAGTTAGTAAACAGGTAACGGATGATCGATATGTTCGCCTCTTGGCAGGATTGGGAACCTATTACCTTAAAAAAGATGAATTTGCCAAGGGAATAGATTTTGTTCTAAATAGTTTGAGGTTTTCACTTGAAATTAGTGACGGACGAGGTATGCTTAGAGGTGTCGGGCTATTTGAGCAATATAGGGATTATGCGTCTGACACAGCTATACAGCAGTACAAAAATTTGATTAGTGAGGTGCAGAAACTCAATGAAGAGAAAGCTGGCTTTGCTGATAGTTACATGTAGTATAGTGGTGAACATCGTTGCACCTGTTATTGGACCTGTCCCCACTGAGGAAGTTCCGAACCCTTCAATTTACCGAACTAATGACCACGGTTTAGGGACATAAGCCTAAACCAAGGGACGCTTCTGAATATACATTCAGAGGCGTCTTTTTTTGCGTCTGGTGGAAGAATAAGTATGTCGTACCCCTTGCGGCCTATCGATTGGCATAATAAACTAAAATATGACAAAAAGGAGGGGTACTATGGATTGCCTGGAGTTAATGTCACAGATCGAAGAAGCCAGACAACAGCTTCACCGCTTGCAGTCGGAATACGGCAGTCTGCTTCATCCTGAAGTCATCCAGCAATCTGTAGTTCTGGACGGTCTTATTAATCAATACAATCGAGCCAAAATGAAAAAGTTGATTAATTAGTGCTTCGCCTATTTACATATTGGTATCCGTGTACTATAGTTAGTCGCATGAGTAACTAACCGACTAACTAATTAACGATGGATGAAAGTTGGAATCGCATGAAATCGAATTTGGATGAATCTCAGCCTATTTTTCATCAGATATCCATGATGATTATGGATGACATTGTAGACGGAAGATTGAAGGTGGAGGAACAAGTTCCTTCAACCAATGAACTCTCTCGCTTTTACAATATTAATCCAGCCACAGCACGCAAAGGGCTTCAGACGCTCGTGGACAAAGGTATCATTTACAAACAGCGAGGTGTTGGAATGTTTGTTGCAAAGGGTGCAAGAGAAGCATTGCTTGTTGAACGAAAGCAGCATTTCTACGAAGAATATATTAAGCCTTTACTTGAAGAGGCCAGACGGATTCATATGAATGAGGATATGATTGTTGATTTGATCCGAGGTAAGAAGGATAAGGAGAGTGAGTTATGATTCAGATCGAGCAGGTGACCTACAGCTATCAACAGACGCCGGTGCTAAAAAACGTGACTTTACATGAGAGTGAGCCGATCATTAGTGCAATGTGGGGAAGAAACGGTGCCGGCAAAACGACTTTGATGAGTCTACTCGCGGGCCATAACCGACCTGATGCTGGAACCATCCAAGTGATGGGCCAGGATCCATACAATAACTTGGCCGCACAAGAGAACCTGTGTTATATCCAGGAGAACCATCCCCTGGGTAGAAATTGGACGATCAACGACATGGTTCGATTCGGTCAATACTTCCATCCTCAGTGGAATCAGGCTCTCGCTGAGCAACTAATCGACATGTTCGAACTACCAGTGAAAAAGAAGATCACCAAATTCTCAAAAGGCATGAAGACTGCCGCTCAGATGATATTGGGTCTTGCCAGTAACGCAAGAGTAACGATTCTTGATGAGCCCACCAATGGACTTGATGCTGAGAAACGTAAATATTTCTACAATACTTTATTGGAGACTTATGAAGATAATCCGCGTCTAATTCTAATATCAAGCCATCATATTGAGGAGATTCAGCCTTTATGTGAGTCCCTCATCGTTCTGCAAGCCGGGGAAGTGTTGTTTAACCAACCGATGGAAGAGATGCGTGAAAAAGGAGTTCTTCTAACAGGGAGAATGGAAGATATTAATCGAGTCACTGCAGATGTGAAGGTCATAGAATCTTCCCAGATGGGATCTACCTTGAAAGTGATGATTGATGAGCCATACTCGAAAACGTGGAAGGACATCGCTCATACACAGGGGCTTTCCATTGAAAAGGCAACATTACAGGATTATTTGGTCAACAGGACGCGTAATCAGGAGGGGATTAAGCGATGAACTCGGTGAAAGGTACGAATCGGCTGATTCTGGACGATATGCGCTGGTATTTAATGATTTTCTCGTCAATTACACTCATGCTTACAGTTGTCTATTTGGCCATTGGATTCATCTTCAATGTGACGTATACGACTCAACTATTTGGTCCAATGTACGGAGGAATCTGTGCTTTTGCGGTCGCGGGCATCATCACATTGTTTCCGGTTGCGATAGGTATGGGTAGTACACGAATACAGTTTATGAAATCCTTCTATATCGTTTCAGTATGGATGGTCGTAGGAACAATTACGATACTGAATGTCATCTATTTCATTATGCATCTTCTCCATGAATATGGAACGCTTGGCGTAACCTTTTATCAACCAGGCATGCTGTACTCAAGCCAATATCAATTTTTCTCCTATTTGTGGATCGATCTGATGATTGGTTTTCTGGTGCTGGGGTTATCCATCTTCTCAACTGTTTGTTGGATTAGATTGGGGATGCGCAATTTTTTCGTCCTGTTTTTTGGGGTTAGCTTAATCGTCACGCTGGTAATTGTTCTATCAGACATGAGCATGTGGGTCCAGTGGTTTACGAATGTCAATCTCATCGCATTGTTCACCACTCTGGGGGTCCTTGGAGGTGCTTTGCTTCTGAGCACGTACCCCATGATGAAGAATGCGCCGCTTACAATGAAAGGCAGAAAAGACTGATCAGATCAGAAAAACACGAGTGCGTACATACACGCCTCGTGTTTTATTGTATGAGTTAAGCCTGAGCTTGTGGTTTGAATCCTTCTTCTTTGAGATACTCTCCAGCTTCGCTGCGAGATTCAAAAGCCATATCCAGATTAACACCGGAATACACATACCACATGTCATCTTCATATTTTAAAGTAAGTGTATGTCCATCCTCATCGATCCATGTTCCGCCACTAGTAGAGGTTGCTAATGTAGGAGCAGCTTTTGCTTGTTGTTCTGGCTCTTGTGATTCTACTGCGTTGGGATTGGTTGACATCGCTTTGATGGTTTCATCTAACAATGTGCGTAGATCTGCTTCGGAATAATCACGAATATTGACGAACCCTTTATCATCGGTCTCATAGTTGGGCAGCAGCCCTGCATAGATATAACCGTTACCGTTAGGATGAATATGGAGAGCAACAATCTTTTTCTCGTACGCACTTTCTTCGTAGTGAAAATTAACACGGCCGAGAGAAACATCTTTGCGTTGCAGTTGGGGATACGATTGCAGCACTTCAAGCTTTTGTTCAACGTTAAGCATATTTTCCTCCTGTTAGTGTTGGGTAGTGGTGATTATAACATACATAGGTGAAAAGATAAGCATCAAAAAACAGGCGCACTCTAGCACCTGTTTGAGGATTCACATCATTGATGATCATTTTATAACCGCTTTACATTAATCACTTTTATCGAAATCATGAGAAAGTATGCCTACCTCTGATGAAAATGAGAAGCGCGCCTTTTTGTTAGTTTCCAGATAGAATACTTTGCCCCAGTTCTTCCAGGTGTTCCATCGCTTGCAGATAAGGATAAGGCCCATAACTTACGCGTGCCACACCCAGCCCGGCAAGTTGTTTTGGTGAAGGCTCATGGGATGTGACCATCACGTTGACCGGAAGCGACGAACGTTCACACAATTGCTGAATCAGTTGTTGATTCTGTAAACCCGGAACGAACAGACCACTGGCCCCTGCTTCTGCATAAGCCTTGGAACGAGTCAGTACTTCTTCCAGGAGAGCGTGATTGTGGCGTTCAGGTGCATTTTGCAAAAAGATATCTGTGCGGGCGTTAATAAATAATGGAATGCCTGACTGATCCGCAGCTTCCCGGGCAGCCGACAGTCTCAGACATTGATCCTCCACTTCGTACAGTCCTGCGCCAGAAGGGAGCTGATCCTCAATATTAATTCCCACGGCACCGTGATGGATCACTTGGCTCACAGTTTCCTTCACTTCTGATGCAAACCTGCCATACCCTCCCTCAATATCGATCGTTACAGGCAAATTCACGCTCGCTGTAATCCGGGCCAGATTGTCCAATACCAGCCGGAATGGCATCGCTTCGCCATCTTGTTCACCGTGGGCAGCAGCGACTGACCAGCTGCCCGTAGCGATTGCCGTTGCTCCAGCAGATTGGATGGCGAGTGCACTCCCGGCATCCCACACATTGACCAGAACCAATGGATTGCCTTTGACATGGAATTGCTGGAACAGCGACGCCTTTTCTTGTAGAGTACTCATAAAACTTATCTCCTCCGATACATAGCTGTAATCCTCTTCATACCACTTGCCGTTCTTTTCTTCTCTCTTGGGTTACTCAGATCCCCTGTTTCTCATGAGTTAAAAGCCAGTTTTTGCGTGTTAGGCCACCTCCGTATCCACCCAGTTCACCACTGGCATTGATTACACGGTGACAAGGAATAACAATGGCTAGCTGATTGGCTCCGTTGGCCTGTGCTACCGCTCGACATGCTGTGGGTTTACCCAGTGCATTCGCGATATCCTGATAGGACCTCGTCTCGCCCGGCGGGATCGCGATCAATTGCTCCCATACACTCTTTTGGAATGGTGTTCCTAACCAGAACAACGGGGTAAGGAATACAGTTAGCGTGCCTTCAAAATACTGCGCAAGTTCCCGTTCAATGGAATGAATCGGCTCTGTTACTCCAGGTACAATGGCTGACTTCGTCCGTTTGCGCAATCGTTCCACCTCACGCTCCAGACCTCTGCGATCCACGAATTCAAGCAGATATAATGCTTTCTCATCCGCTACAGCCATCATGGGTCCGAGACGTGTGTCGATCCAGGACGCCTTCAAGACATGTTCTTCATCTACTTGTGTAGGTGCTGCGCCCATGATACGCGAGAAGGCATCCCGGAACCCGCTGCCGGACTCGTAACCGGTGGACAGCTGGGTATCAATGACCGTGCGACCGGAGCGAATATTTTTCAGCGCCAGTCCCATGCGACGGGCACGGGCATACTCCACAAAGGTCATGCCAAATCGCTTCTTAAACTGACGTCTGGCCGTGGATTCGTCAATGGATAATGCCTTAAAATCCTGGCCTTTCCAGCGTTTCTCCGGATGGTTCTCCACGGCTTCCACCAATACGCGGACCACATCAGATACCTGATTGGGATGAGATAACGGGCGGCAGCGCTGGCAAGGGCGATACGAAGCAAGCAAAGCCTGCTGCGCCGTCTCATAGAATTCGCAGTTTTCGAACTTTGGCTTTCGCGCGGGGCATGTAGGCCGGCAGAATACACCCGTCGTCTTGACGCCTACATAGAATAAACCTTCGTATTCCGAATCCTTGGCAACCAGAGCCTGATAGTATTGTTCTTTCAGTTCAGCAGAAATCATTGGGCGCACGTCCTTATATCAGTAAAGTTTATCCTTGTTGCTATTATAAAAAAACGATGCACAGGGCATCGCCGAAAATCAGGCATGAATATTTTTATTTCACCAAGTAGCATGTTTATTGGGAAGATGTTTTCTTTTGATTTGTTCGTCCAGTCCAGTTTACCAGAAAGATCCCCAGGAATATGCATAACCCGCCCATATAGACGTAATCCCGAATGACTTCGCCCAGAAGCAGCCAGCCGGATAAGACACCGATTGCCCCACCTGCGGCAAAACAACTTTTTAAAGGATAATGTTCACTATTTGACATGGCGAAAAAAATATCTTATCTAAGCGATGATGCCATTAATGCCTTGAAGAATGAAATACAAAAAAACGTAAAGCGGTGATTTTATGTTGGTCGAACTTTTAGTACAAGCACAGCAACACCACGATCAGGAGGCAACATTACATATCCTAGAATCTTTTATATCAAAGATCAAAGCTTCCTTGCGACGAGTGCCCCCGATCATCGAGATGATTTAAGACAGGAACTCTATGTCAAAATGATTGAGGTGATACAGACTTTCGATACTAGTGAATTGAAATAAAATTTGGAGCGTGGTTGTAAAAAAAGAGACTCATTTCTCTTTATATATATGTGAAGGCAATACGGCATTGCAGAAAACTTGGGAATGGTTGTTCTTGCTATGATTCCTCCTTATTGTTCTTCTATTAAAAATAATTTCAGGAGTGATTATTATGGCAAATCTAAGCGCTAATGGAGCAACTTTTATGAAAGGGCATGAGGGACTTAACTTAAAATTCTATGCCGATCCAAAAGGCTTTCCAACAGTTGGATATGGACATCTGATAACAAAGTCTAAAACATACACAGCGAATACAACTTTAACCCAAGCTCAAGCTGACGCTCTATCAAAATCTTTGGGACTCAGTTATACTTCTCCAATTACTCAGTCTCAGGCAAATACATTTTTCACCAATGATACTGCAAGTGCTGTATCATCCGTAAATAAAGTGTCACTTCCTGCAGGTATGTCCCTTTCACAAAATCAGTTTGATGCACTTGTTTCGCTTACTTTTAATGCAGGCTCTGGGGTACTTAGTACCGATGATGTAGTAGCTCTGCTTGCATACAAGCTAATCTACCCATCTTTCCAAGGGCCACGTTCAACTCAGGAACTTGACAATTGTTCTAAACTAGTAAGTAAAGCATTTTCATATGATAGAAGTTTGCAAAGACGTAGAAATGAAGAAGCTGAATTATTCTGTAAAGGCTCGGGTTATACTCATAAATATCCAGTATATACACTATAGTTCAATCGTCTTACAACACAAACAAGAAAGGTCAGCCTTTATGGCTGACCTTTCTTTCTTTTATCACAGAATTTATTACCACAAGCAAACTCATTTAGTCATCTGTTTTTCAAGCTCAAAAATAGTCGCCTCTGATAATAAGATCAGCCTATCGTTATTAACAACAAAGAAACTTACGCTAACAGGTATACTGAGCTTTGTTGATGGATCACTTATATCGATGGCTTTTACTAAATCATTAGCATTCAGATCCGGCATATCTATTTTATATAGTCTATAAAATGCGTCAGCGTTATCGCATGTTGATGTAATTTCATATAATGGATTCTTCAGCTCATATTGATAATTACTATAGTTTTTTAATCCTTTTGATGAAAAAAAGTCTTTTTTGATTACAATTTCATCTCCAATAAATTTTTGCCCTGTTGGATATTCAGAAGCATCATTATAAGAATTTGCAAACCCAAGGTGCTTCTTGACTTTCCAAGTTCCGTAAATAAATTTTTCAGTTTCACTATCCAATTTTTCACGTCCTTGCGAACAATACTCGGAGGTGCTAGCTGGACTGGTAGACTCCTTTGCTTCAGGTTTTGGCTCACTAGATGTATTTGAACTTGAAATCGTTTCAACCTTTCCACAAGCTGATGCTAACATCAGCATTATCATCATACAAGCCAATAATGTTTTTTTCATATCTCACACTCCTACTATAAAATAATGTTTTCGCAAGTTACTCGCTTGATAACTGAGTTAATCCCCGTATGGATTAAAATCTCCTGTTCCATCGTTTTTTATATCACCATGTGCTAAAAGCTATTTCCATGCAGCGAGTAATCCTTCCCTGCTGTATATCAAATGGGGGGGATGCTGTTACTTTATTTTTCGATGTCGCTCATTTTTCAACAATTTATTCCCCTTTTATCTACCTAGCAGAAATTATATCAGAGCAATTTAAGTGATGAATGACATAAAATTAACATTATTTATGAATATGGTTAACTTTATGTTATCTAAATCACAATCAACAATTTCCAATAAAGTCCTGGACAGAGTCAGGAACTTCAACATCCGTTTTCCAAGTGCATCAACTACGGCATGAATTTTGGTGCTTCGTACTCCGCGGGAACGTCCGATCGCTTGCTTTGCCCCCTTTTTACGCCTGATCCATTCTGGTGAACACGCACAATTGATGAAATAATCGAGCTGTTTTATAACTCATTTACATAATATGGAGCTTAATGTGAGACGATATGGTGTAGTAATTACTATAGAAGTGCTGAATGGAAAGTTCTCTTTGGGTGAATGCATCGTGCTTGTTACTTTAGATCAATGGAGGGAGTTCCAATGATGAAAAAAAATAAAAATAAATCTATACTCTGGGTGTCTGCGCTATGTATTTTGCTGTTGACCAGTGCATGTGGGGCGAAAAACAACAACGAATCCGTACAGGAACACGCCTATCCACAATCGAAGCAGCCCATAGAGGAAGCAGGAAATAGTTCCGTTCCCAATATTGAGGCGAAGAATAACAATAATCAGGCGAATGAAAGTGGAAATGAAGGCAAGCCTACGGCCCAATCGGAATCCTCCGCTGATGCGGAAGGACAGGTCATGATCGTCATTGACCAGACGGATAAGCCGTCCGAGGGCAATAGCTTTGATTTTGCGATAAAACAAATTCCTGAGGGCTACGCTTTATCCGAGATGCGCTGGACGTCCAACACGGTAACGATTGTGAATTCCTACAAAGAAGCGATCGAGCATGGCGCGAATGGAAAAGAGGGGTTTTATATCAGTGGTGACGGGCAATTCTCCGGATTTATCTATTCGGATGAGATGAAGGGTGAACGTGGCAAAGCCACGTTTGTGTTTACCAATGAAGAGGGGAAAGAAGTGACCTCGGAGAAGGAAATTAAATTAAAATAATCAGGCAAATCATAGTTATGTGCCGTCTTTTCTGTGGATTCAAAAATGGAAAATGAAATAGGCACATTATACATGCGCCTTCATTTCGCCCATAAATGAGTAAAAGCAGCCGTAAAGGCTGCTTTTTATTGTGAGCTCTCACTTTGTTCTATCGACTGAGCGTTTCCGCACCTCGTATCTGTAACAGATACTGCTGCTCCTACATAAAGTCGAAGAAATAACGCACCACGTGGAACATGACCGGAGAGGTGTACGTCAGGCTGTCGACCCGGCTCAGGTAGCTTTTTTTCAGCGCATCGAACTTATTGTCATCTCCGATTAACAAATCCCGCTTCAGAACAGAAACCGTCAGACTTCCGAAGAACCCAGCCAGAGCGATTAACACACCGATGAAAAGCGCGAAACGTGCATCAAACGGAGTCAGGTAAGGATGAATGAAATAAGAGGCAGCGGTGGTTATAACGAATGCACAGGCGAACCCTTCCCATGTCAAAAAAGGATTGGCCGTGGGCACCACTTTACGTTTGCCCAGATAGAGCGAGGCCAGATAATGCACCACATCATTCAGCTGGGTTAACACGACCAGGAACAGGACAAGCTTTGAACCATATTCCGGTGTTGCGAACGGGAAGTAGGCCAGATGACTAAGTCCAAATACCATCAGCATCAAACCCCATTGCGTCGAGCTGACACTGCGAAGGAAGCCAACTGTGCCCTTATTAATCAGACGTGGCAGGGGCAACACCAGGAAGACATATAGCGGAATAAACACGATAAACATCCCATACCATCCAATATAGATCCAGTAGAACTGTACCGGAATCGCCAGATACGCCCATAGAAACAACCTACGATCAGCTTTGCGGGTGCTGCGGATCATGGAGAAGTACTCCTTCAGCGCGAAAAAGGTGAGTACCATAAGAGAGATCAAGGAGACAATCGGATTGAAGAGGGTGGCGAGGCAGAAGATGACCAACATGCCCCACCAGGTTTTGATTTTGTTGCCAATGCCCGAATAATCCTTGTCCGGCTGAAGCTTCGTAATGATTTTGTACACGATATGTATGACCAGTAAAGCAATAAAAATCAGTGTTAAGGTAAAGAGTGAACTGCTCAAGTACAATCACCTGCTTATCCAGAAGTAAGATTCCAATATAGGGTACCTATGTTATTATGAAGGAATAGTACCAACTTGATAAGGGGAAATTTCGTTATGACAGAACCACGCTCCATCTATATCCTGCTTACGAATACGGGAACGTTGTTTACCAAAGTCATTCAAAGTTACACGAGAGCACCATACAACCATGCCTCCATCTCATTTGACCGGGAATTATCCGAGCTGTACAGCTTTGGTCGCAAGCATCCGAGCAATCCGCTGAACGGCGGGTTCGTGAAGGAAGATATTCAGACAGGTACATACAGCAAGTATCCAAATACCACATGTGTCATTTATGAGCTTCAGGTGACGGAGCGTGAGGTGGAAAAAATGAAACGGGTGCTGCACATCTTCATTCGCAGCCGCCAGAAATATATGTACAATCTGCTTGGTGTGATTGGCATTACGTTGAAGGAGCCAGTAGAGTTCAGCAACTCCTACTTTTGCTCGCAATTTGTTGCCGAGATTCTGCAACGTTCAGGCATCAAACTGTGGAACAAGCTGCCTGCGCTGGTGACCCCGGATGATTTTCGCCAAAGTGAACAACTGCAGCTGGTGTATGAAGGGAAGTTAAGCGATTATACGCCGGATTGAAGAGAGGGAATGAGGGCAAGGAGTGCCCATACGCTCGCTGTCCTATTGCTCAAATAACATAGTATAAAACAGCCTGCCGCCACGGATTTCCGGGCAACAGGCTGTTCGGTTTGCATAACCTTAAATCGATGGTGTAGAGGAACGGTCAAAATCAACCTCTTCGAGGAATTCGATTACTTCACCATTTGGACTATGCACAACCGCATTTCGAACTTGAAGTGGAGGTTCACCAAGTGAGATCCAATCGGGTTGAACATAAGGCTTGGCACCATGAGCAAGCGCTCGCTCGTATATCTCTTCCACATTGTCTACGTAAAAGGCGAAATGCAGCAAGGCCCCATGTTTCACTGCTTCGGGAGAGTCTGCTGGTTCGCCTTCGGCCGCGATTACGGCTCCGGGGTCAAACAGTTCAATGCAGGTGCGTTGATCCGGTGAGATCAGCATGCACGCCTCGGTAATTTGAAAGACGGGCAGACTCCAGGAGTGGCCAACTTTAAATCCTAATACATCGGTATAAAATGAGAGGGTATCCTTATAATTACGTGCTTGAATGGCTACGTGAGCAAGTCCGTTTACACTCATGCTCATCACTCCTTCTTCAGATTGTTTTCTAAAGTATAAAGGGAACGGTGCATTGGAACCATGCGATATCAAAGGATATAATGGAGTAAGAGTTGTAATTTATGAGTTCTTTTATCCCAAAAAACTTATTAAATTAGCCTGATACTCAGGAGGGTCTACAAATGGGTTATGTTATAGATGAGATCGACCAGCAGATTATGCGTTTGCTGCAGCACCATGCACGCCTGCCGATTGTACAGATTAGCAAAGAGGTGAACATGTCCCAACCTTCGGTCAAGGAGAGAATTCTCAAACTGGAGGAAAATGGGGTCATATCGGGATATTCAACCATCTATGATCTGGCCAAACTAAACCGTGGAACAACGACTTTTATTTTGCTCAAAACAGAGCATTGTGAGGAATTCGTTCGCTTCTGTGAACAGGCGGTTGAGGTCACGGATTTATATCGGATTAGCGGTGAGTACAACTATCTGATCAAGGTACAGACGGCAACCATTGAAGAACTTGCGGAGTTCCAGGACTCCCTTGTGAAGCTAGGGCCATCCAAATCCCATATCAGTATGAAAAATATAATGGAACACCGTGTGCTACTCTAGGAAGTGGCCAAGCACGCTAGTGTAATGGTGGCAGGATATTCGGTCCTGCCACTATTCATTGTGCATGTGCACAATGAATTTCGTCTGTTCATCAATATTTATTTGGCTCACCAGCAACTATAATGAAAGCGTGTTCAACAAGTGCATGGGGGGCAATGGACAATGGAACCTTTAACAATTAGCTGGATCGGCGCGCTGGCAGGACTTGCGATTGCGATTATACTGATTCTGAAGAAGCTGAATCCGGTCTACTCTTTATTTCTGGGCGCAATTGTAGGCGCTTTAATTGGCGGAGCCAATCTGGAAGAGACCGTAAATATACTGGTGAACGGCACACAAAGTGTCATGGGTACCGTGCTCCGCGTTTTGGCAGCCGGGGTGCTGGCTGGTGTCATGATGGAGTCGGGGGCAGCTGAGACAATCGCCCAGGCCATCGTGCGAAAATTTGGCGGCAGCAAGGCCATTCTGGCTTTGGCGCTGGCAACGATGATTATTACAGCCGTTGGGGTATTTATTCCCGTGGCCGTACTGATTGTAGCGCCAATTGCGCTATCCGTCGGTAACAAAATGGGCATATCCAAGCTGGCGCTTTTGCTGGCTTTATCCGGTGGAGGCAAGGCGGGGAATATTATCTCCCCAAATCCCAATACGATTGCTGCGGCGCGGGGATTCGATCTGGATCTCAGCAATGTCATGCTGGCAGGTGTGATTCCAGCCATCTGCGGATTAATTGTAACTGTTATCGTAGCTTCAATGCTTAAAAACAAGGGTGTAATGGTAACCGATCAGGAAGCGGAGCAGGGTGATGTGGATACATCACAGTACCCACCACTGAAAAAAGCGATTGTGGCACCATTAGTTGCCATCATTCTTCTGATGATTAATCCGATCGGCTCCATTACAGGTATAACAGCACTATCTACATTCAAAGTGGATGCGATGTACATTCTCCCGATTGCGGGTATTATCGGTATGCTGGCGATGGGGCAGAGCAAAAACATTGTGAAATACACGACTTCTGGGTTGAATAAAATGACTGCCACCGTGCTTATTCTGGTCGGAGCCGGTGGCATTGCGGGACTGATCTCTGCATCCGACCTGTCAGGTCAGGTGGTAAGTCTTATTGAAGCATCCGGGATATCTGGTACTTTCCTGGCGCCGATTGCTGGTATTCTGATGGCGGCAGCGACGGCTTCCACCTCGACAGGAGTTATCCTTGCCACCGGTTCATTCGGAGATGCAATTCTGAACATGGGGACCGCTCCGCTCGCAGCGGCGGTTATGGTGCACACGGGTGCGACAGTTATCGATTCCTTGCCACAGGGCAATTACTTCCACGTCTCGGCTGACAGCATGAAGATGACAATCAAGCAGCGGATGGGCGTTATTCCTTATGAGGCGATCGTGGGTGGAACGATGGCGATTGTAGCGACGTTAATCTACGGATTTATTCTTTAATAACACGGATGGGGTGGGAGAAGATGAGAGAGACGACATTTGTACTGGCACCGGATTCATTTAAAGAGAGCATGACAGCGAAAGAAGTATGTGTGGCCATGGAAAAAGGGTTGCGTAAAATCTATCCAACCGCCAACTATATTCATGTACCGATGGCTGACGGAGGCGAAGGCACCGTGCAGTCGCTGGTGGATGCTTCTGGCGGTGTAATTCACCAAAGAGAGGTGAGCGGGCCGCTGGGACAGCCTGTACTGGCACAGTATGGCATACTGGGCGATGGGTTAACGGCAGCGATTGAGATGGCATCGGCGAGCGGTATACATCTAGTGAACAAGGAAACCCGGGACCCGCTTCGCACGACAACCTATGGTACTGGAGAGCTGATTCGGGCGTGTCTGGATCAGGGGATGCGCAAAATCATTATCGGAATCGGCGGCAGTGCGACTAACGATGGTGGTACAGGTATGGCCGAAGCGCTTGGCGCAAAATTCCTGGATGCGGCCAGCCAGCCGCTTGCGCGTGGAGGTGGGGCACTTGATCAGCTGGCGCATATCGATGTGACTGGACTGGATGAACGATTGCAGGATGTGGAGTTCATTGTCGCCTGTGACGTAGCCAATCCGTTATGTGGGGAGCATGGCGCCTCGCGGGTGTTTGGACCGCAGAAGGGAGCTACACCGGAGATGGTGCAGGTGCTGGATGCGAATCTATCCCATTATGCGGACGTGGTCAAACAGCAGCTGCACAAGGATATACGTGATGTGCCGGGTGCTGGTGCAGCAGGTGGTTTGGGCGCAGGACTTTTGATTTTTACACAGGCTGTGTTGCGCAAAGGCATTGAAATTGTCATTGAATACACTGGATTGCGTGATAAGCTGGTACATGCGGATGTGGTATTTACGGGCGAAGGCGGCATTGATTTTCAAACGAAATTTGGAAAGACCCCTTACGGTGTGGCACGGGCAGCCAAGGAAGCAGGCAAGCCAGTTATCGCCATTGCAGGTTACGTTGGTGAAGGGATAGATACGTTGTACACTGAAGGTATTGACGCGGTGTTTGGTATTGTGCCAGGTGCGGCTGATCTGGAACAACTTCTGCGCGAAGGCCCGGAGAATGTGGAGCGCACAACCGAGAATATTGCGAGGGTGCTGAGATTGGGACTGATTTCTTAACATTCTGTGGTTCGGTTATGAGGGGTTCCAAGAGTATAAAGAGACTGAACGTAGGGACGTCCACAAGTAACAGGGCATTCCGGTTCAGTCTCTTTTTGTTGTGGGATCTACTGATAAGACGCGAGTAGACCGTGGGTAAGTTCAATGAGCTCCAGCCAATTGCGCGGATCTTTGTCTGTAAGGGTCTGGATCCGTTTGAGCCGATATTGCAGGGTATTGCGATGGATGTTGAGATCCTCTGCAGTCGTTGACATGCTGCCATTGTGATGAATGAAACTGCGAAGTGTGTCCAGCAGATCGGCTGTGTCCTCCAGCTTACTGACGACATTGTTATGGCGGGCCAGGTTGGCTTTGCTGAAGCGCACCAGAAACTGTACATCATCATAACGGATCAATGGTGCCACAGGTCGAAGCGCGAGCAAAATATTCATCGCAGATCTTGCCTGTTCATAACTGGCGGATATACTGGCATCCCGTCTGCTAACAGAGATGAAGGCTTGAGGTTGTTCCTGATGTACAAGCTGGATTATGGAGTCAACGTCCGATTCGCTCTGGATCAGAATAATCTGCACGTGACCATTCTCCTCGATTGAGAACGAGGGAAGCTGTAGTAATGCCCGGCTTGTCTCCGTGCCAAACTCAGGGGCTTCATGGGGAAAGCGAATGTATAATAGAACCGTCGGGAGCTGCAGATCGATATGGTATTGCGCCGCTTCCCGCCTGATCTTCTCTGAATAGGAACCGGAGTGGGCAAGCAGCCGTTCCAGAAAGGCTTTTTTCCGAGAAGCTTCATGGGCCAGACTTTCCAATTGATTACGTTGTTCGATCAGGAGAGCTACGGTTGTACGCACAATGTTGCAGAACGGCCGGACTTCATCCGGATGGCCGGATATGCCGATGACACCGACATGCTGATGATTGATCCGAATCGGTTCGTTGGTGCCCATTTTCTCCAGTTTGCCATCCTGCCAGACCTCGACGCGGTCACCGGTGGTCAGGGCACGGACCGCTCCCTGGTGAATCGTGCCTACGCGTTCCTTCTGTCCGCTTCCAATGATAATGCCCTGCTCATTCATGATGTTGATGTTGTACGGAATGTCTTGCATCATTTTATCGACAATATCCTGTGCCTGTTTTTCCGAAAGCTGCAACATTACATATCCCCCTCGCCCGTTGTGCATCTGAACGAAAGTATAGCTGACGTGCTTGTCTTAAACAAGTTTGTTTCCTAAACGGTAAAAGGCTAAACCTTGTTGTTTTTATTCCGCTTTTGCTTCATGTTGGAGGTCCCGGCTAATTTCTCCGCATTAAATCTCTGCTGGGTTTCATTCAAATATTCCAGATGCGCTTTGCCCCAGCCACACATGCCATCCAACAGCGTACCAATCGTCTGCCCGTGTGCGGACAGGCTGTATTCCACCTTTGGTGGAACATCGCCATAGAGAGTGCGCACAATAATCTGGTCCTGTTCCAGCTCGCGCAGCTGTTTCGTTAACGTGCCCTGCGCTACATCGGGAATCATGCGTCTTAGCTCACCAAATCGCTTCGTGCCTTCCTTCAATAAAATAAACAGGATGAGCGGTTTCCATTTTCCATTAATGGCTTCCAGCGTAACGAGTACACCTTGTAACCGTGGTTCCTGTAAATTCATAGTATTCACCTCGAATTAAACAACTATATAACTTCATCATACCTGATTTTTTCACTTTCCGCTTGTTTTGTCTGTGTGAATTGGGCAGTAATAACTGTGTCATCTGGTTCCAATAGTACGAATTTTCGTACCTGGTACGATCCAATTGCGTACTGTTCAGCGTTGTTGATTTCAATAATAATGAACAA